>NZ_BDJK01000020.1:36028-142665 GCF_001950255.1 Carboxydothermus pertinax | reverse complement strand
TTACTACATAAATATTTGTTTAAAGGAAGATTTTACAGCTATAAAAAGCCAATTTGCGCCTAAAAAATGTTACTTTTTCAGTCCTCTCGGACTGTCCCTAGATTCGACTTATACGGTAATAATAGGGACTGTCCCTAAAGTGGTAATTTCGATGGTGTTAGGTAAACCCTTAGGTTTTTGAACGGTTAACTTAATTGAAGTATTGGCCGGTACAGGAAAAGTTAAACGGCCAAGCAGGGGATGGATGTAGCCTACTTCTCCAAAGTAGTGTCCTGATACATCCATAGAAATTCTTGCTTCTAACGGTCTATCGGCGGCGGATTTTCCAACAATTTCGAGAAAAGCAGCGTTTTCTAAGTAGCTTAAAATCTTTTCGGCATCAGGAATACCCCAACCGCAGCCATAATTAGGCTTTGCAGCGTTAGTTGCAGAAATTTTAAGAAGGCTTATCATGGTTTGTGGCAAAAGCTTATGCTTTTGACTTAGGGCTGCAACCAATCCGGTAACTATTGGGGCAGCTGCGGAGCTGCCACTCTGGATTAGGTAGCCTTTAATGCCGGTAGAGACCACATCAACCCCGGGGGCTAACAGATCCGGCTTTAGATAGTAGGGAAAGCGGAAAAGACTGCTCTTTGGAACCACAAACTGGGTATCGTTAAAAGGAGCAGGATAGAGGTATTTATAGTTGAGCGTTCTGGGATAAAAATCTAAGGCACCGACACTCAGTACTCCTGGGATATTGGCTGGGCTTGAGCTGGTCTCAGGTCCATCATTACCGATAGCTGCTACCGGCAGTATACCTAAAAGGAGTACGTTATTTAGCGGTTTTTCTAAAATTGAAAAATAGCCGTCCACACCCCAGGACATGTTAACCACTTTAACTTCTTTTTTGGAAGCAATGTACTGAAGCCCGGCAATTATTTGTTCTAAACTTCCCGAACCGTATCTATCCAGTACTTTCACCGAAATAAGTTTGGCTTCAGGGGCAAGTCCCAGCGGATTTTTTGTACTCCCACCAGCAATTAGCCCTCCGGTAAAAGTTCCGTGGCCGTTATCATCAAACGCATTTTCCGGCTTTTCCGGGGAAACATTACCGTACTGGTCAACCCGAGCCCAGCCGCTAATTTTTCCTAAAAGCTCTGGATGTTTGGAATTAACCCCCGTATCTAAATGACCAACAACTACACCACTGCCCCAAAGCTCCTTTTCCCAAAGGGCCGAGGCTTTAACCGGTTTATACTGCCATAGTGCATCTTTAAATAGGGCCCGGGTAGGGCGGTAAATTTTCCGCCGATTAACAGGGATTTTTACCTTTTCCTGGGCTGGAGCGATTTTTTCCACCTCGGGGTCGTCTAAAAGCTTTTCAATAGTTGACGGGTCAAGGGCGGCGGCAAATCCCGGCAAAAGCCAGTAGGGTCTAAGGTTTTTGCTTCTAATGCCCAGCTCCTGGACTTTACGGTTGACTTCCATTTCAAAAGCATTTATGATTTCTTCCCGTTCCTGCCCCCTTAGGGCAGGATTTTTTAATACAACAAAAACTTCTATTGTTTCCCCTGGCTTTAAACTTAAAATTTTTTCTTTTAAACCTCGCTCAAGCTTCTTTATCCCTGCCATATTTGTCACCTCTTTTAATTTCTCTTAATAAAATATGAAGCCGCAAGTTTAGAGGTAACCTTTAATTTTTGCGGTTTTCGGCAACAATATTAGGGGTGATGTTTATGTACTGTAATTTCTGCCATGCACCTAAAGACAGGGGAATCCGCCTCGGGGGGAAATTTTTATGCCAGGAATGTGAAAAAATATTAACCCACCTTACTGCTGCCAATCCCGTCTATTCTTTTATCGTCAAAAGGTTTCGAAACTTTTTATTCAAATACCAGTAATTATGATAAAATTATTAATAAAAGGCAAAATTTAAAGGGGACAAAATGGCAGAATTAATCAATAAGCTTAAAATACACCTTAATAAAAAACCCGTATCCTTTCACATGCCCGGGCATAAAAACGGCCGTTTTCTGCCCAAGAAAGTAAAAAATCTTTTGGGCGAAAAATACTTTTCAGCCGATGTCACCGAACTTCCAGGGCTTGATAACCTTTTTACGCCCGAAGGTGTTTTACTAAACCTTGAGGCGAAGATTGCCCGTTATTTTGGCTTTCCCCGGGCCCACCTTTCGGTAAACGGTTCAACGGCAGCGGTTCTTGCCCTAATGCTTTCTTTTTTTAAACCGGGAGAAAAAGTAGTGGTGGACCGGATGTCTCATATCTCCCTTTACCATGGGATGGTTTTGGGAGACCTTCTGCCGGAGTTTATCTACCCGGATTGGGATGACGAATACGGTTTACCGGTAAATAAAAATCCAAACACAAACGCTAAAGCCTACTTTCTAACAAACCCCGACTATCACGGCTTGGTCCGGGACTTGTCCGAATTAAAAACTGCCAAAATCTTTTTAGATGCCGCCCACGGCGGTTTAATCCCCCTCTGGCGAAAAGATTTTTTTCAGAACATTGATGGCTTTGCGGTAAGCCTTCATAAAACCGGGCCTTTTCCCAATCCTTTAGCAGCCGTAGTTTATTGGGATGAAAAAGTTGAGGTAAAGAGGGCTTTAAACTTAGTTCAGACCACGAGCCCTTCTTACCCCCTAATGGCGGCAGCCGAGGGGGGAGTGGACATGCTTTTACAGTCTGGCAGAAGAGCTATGCAGAAAGCGGTGGAAGTGGCTCAGTTGTTTAAAGAAAGTTTAAAAAAGCGGGGAATTGGTTTTTTGCAGGCTAAATATTCAGCCGAACCATTAAAGGTAACCCTTAAAGCCCAGGACTTAGGGATGTCCGGGGAAAAAATTGCAAATGTTTTAATGAAAAAGGGAATATTTCCCGAAGCTTACGGCCCGGGCTATGTCCTTTTTATGCTTTCTCCGGGAAATACGGAAAATGAGGTAAAAAAGCTTTTAAAGGTAATTGATTCGCTTAAGGGGACAAAACAAAGAATAATGCTTCCGAAAAACCCTTTTCAGGGCCAAAGCAAGTTAAAACTCACTCCCCGAGAAGCTTATTATGCCAAAGAAAAATGGGTTGAGCTACAGGATGCTGCAGGTAAAATCGCCCGGGATGGAGTTACGCTCTATCCCCCGGGGGCACCGGTTTTATACCCCGGGGAAGAAATTACCCGAGAAGCGGTAGCATATATAAACTATCATTTAAAATTAGGATTAACAGTTACAGGTATTAAAGACGGTAGAATAAGGGTGATACGCTAATGCGCGGCAAATTTATTACTATTGAAGGGATAGAGGGATCGGGGAAAACTACCCAGATTAAATATATTGAAGAGTACCTGAAGGAGAAAAATATACCCCATCTAATCACCCGGGAGCCGGGGGGCACAGTGCTGGGAAAAAAGATCCGGGAGCTTCTTTTAAATCCTGGATACAAAGTAGTGCCGGAAGCGGAAATCCTTCTATACCTTGCCGATCGGGCCCAGCATGTGGGAGAAAAAATTATTCCTCACTTAGAAAAGGGAGTTTGGGTTATTTCTGATAGGTATTTTGACTCGACCTTGGCATATCAAGGCTACGGTCGGGGCTTTGATATTAACCTTTTAAAAACTTTTATTACTTTTGCTACCAGAGGTTTAGTTCCAGATCTCACCATTTTAATTGATGTTCCCCCGGAAGAGGGTTTAGCTAGAATTAAAAAACGGGGTGAGTTTGACCGTTTAGAACGGGAAGCACTGGAATTTCACCGGCGGGTAAGAGAAGGCTTTTTGGAAATTGCTAAAGATTACCGTTTTCGGCGGGTAGATGGCCAAAAAAAGCCCAAGGAAATTTTTTTGGAAATTAAAAGATTTTTGGAGGAGCTAAATGGATAATCTAATTATAGAGGCTTTAAATCAAGACAAGCTAAGCCATGCTTATTTACTTATATCTCCAGTTCTGGAAGCAGCAGTAGCTTTTGCCCGGCGAATGGCCAGGGAAATTCTTATTAAATCTGCCCATGATCCGGTGGAGGCGACAACGCTTGTGGATGCGGGAACCCATCCGGACTTTCTCTGGCTTTCGCCCGATGGCAACTCCTTTAAAATCTGGCAGGTAAATGAAGTGTTAATCCCAAAAGTTTACCTGACTCCCCAAAAGGGTAGACGTAAGGTTGTGATTTTAGAAGAAGTGGATAAAATGACTATTGACGCGGCTAACGCTTTTTTAAAGATTTTAGAAGAGCCGCCGGCAGGGGTTACTTATTTACTAATTGCGACCATGCCGGAAAAGGTGCTTTCTACTATCCATTCCCGCTGCCAAAAAGTTAAAGTTTCAGCCGAAGATTTTACAAACCAGTACAGAGAGTATGCGGAAAGATTTTATGAGCTTTTAACTTTACCTTGGGAGGAGTTTTATAAAAAGACGGAGAAGCTTACCCGCGAAGAGCTAAATAATCTCTTGCTGGCGGGCGAATTAATTCTGCGGGATGCACTGATCGTTGGTAAGGGCTTGGAAAATTTATTTTATCCGGAGCTTTCAGAGAAAGCAAAGGAATTAAACCGTTTAGGTGAAGAGGAAATTTACCGCCTATTTAACCGATTGGAGGAATTTTTAGCGAAAAACAGACTAAACCTAAATCCAAGGCTTGTATTAGAAAACCTTTACCTTAACTTTAGTTTTTATAAGTAGTAAACTTTAATAAAATAATTTATAATAAAAACAATTACAATTTTGGAGGAGCAATATGCAAAAAGTAGTAGGGATTCGTTTTAAAAGAGCGGGGAAAATTTACTACTTTGACCCCCTTGACATAAATTTTGAACCAGGTGATGGGGCTATTGTAGAAACTATCCGGGGAGTAGAATACGGGGAAGTAATCATACCTCCCAAATATGTTTCCGAAGAGGAGCTGGTCCTTCCTTTAAAACCGGTAATTCGCAAAGCTACACCGGAAGATTTAGAAATTCTAAGGGAAAACAAGGAAAAAGAGAAAAAAGCTTTTTCCATTTGCTTAGAAAAAATTGCCCAGCATGGCCTTCCGATGAAGCTTGTAGGGGTAGAATACACCTTTGACCGCAATAAAGTAATTTTTTACTTTACTGCCGATGGCCGGATTGATTTTAGAGAGTTAGTTAGGGATTTAGCGGCGGTATTTAAAACCCGGATTGAGCTTCGGCAAATCGGGGTTAGAGACGAAGCTAAAATGATCGGCGGCCTTGGTTGTTGCGGGCGGGAGCTTTGTTGTGCTTCCTGGCTTTCGGAATTTGCGCCGGTTTCGATTAAGATGGCCAAAGAGCAAAACCTTACCTTAAACCCCACCAAGATTTCCGGTATTTGCGGCCGGCTCATGTGCTGCTTAAAATATGAAAGCGATACTTACGAGCAGGTTAAAGACGATTATCCGGAAGTTGGCGAAACGGTGCTTACGCCAATGGGAGAAGGAAAGGTTACTGGAGTTAATATCTTCAGGAAAACCGTATATGTGGAGCTTAAAGAACTAAAGCACGTTAAAGAGTTTCCGGCGGAAGAGGTAGTGGCCAAAGAGGAAGTACAGGAGGGTGAGGAATTTGAACAATCTTACAACCCTTCTTAATGACTTTGAAGAAAAGGTCAAAAAGCTTTTAGAAGAGTATTTAGAAATAAAAGCTTACGTTTCCCAGTTAGAGGAGGAAAACCAGAAACTTCGCCAGGAGGTCATTAAGTTTTATAAGCCCTTACAGGAAGAAGCCAAAAAGGAAAGAAAGCCCGGGCCCGGGTTTAAAAACTTAGCCCGCCTCTATCAGGAGGGGTTCCACGTTTGCCATGCCCATTTTGGCGAAGCCCGGGGAGATGAAGACTGCCTATGGTGCATTACCTTTATCAAAGGAAGAAACAACGAGCGAGGGGAAAGCCTTGACGAAGAAATTAGAAAAACTGCCCCCTGAGCGGGTAGATGATTTAAAAAGGGCCGGGCTTAAAATTTACCAGAACCCGGCTTTTTTTTGTTTTGCTGTAGACAGCGTCTTACTGGCCTGGTTTACGAGGACTAATCCTAAGGACCGGGTAGTAGATTTAGGCACTGGTAATGGGGTAATCCCTCTTCTTTTATATGGAAGAAACCCCGATGTAGAAAAAATTTACGGCATCGAAATTCAGGAAAAGCTTTATGAGCTTGCGGTAAAGTCGGTAGCGTTAAACAATTTACAGGCCAAAATTGAGATTGTCCTGGGCGATTTAAAAGAGGCACCGGCTATTCTTGGTAGCGGGTTTGATGTAGTTACCGCTAATCCTCCTTACCGGAAAAAAGGCGATGGCCGTTTAAATCCAATCCCGGAAGTAGCAATAGCCCGGCATGAGCTATTAACGACTTTAGAAGAAGTGGTGGCTGCGGCAGCTAAATTGTTAAAGCCCCGGGGAGCTTTTTACCTGGTGCATATTCCCGAAAGGATGCCGGAAATTTTTCTTCTTTTTTCCAGCTATGGTTTAAATCCCGAAGTTTTATTGCCGGTACAGCCCAGGCCCGGGGAAAAGGTGAACCTTATCTTACTAAAAGCCGTTAAAGGTAGCCGCAAAAAGCTTGTTTTTAATGCTCCCTTATGGATATATGAAAAAAATGGGGAGTATTCAGAAATGGTTCGCCGGATTTTTGAGGGGGAAGAGTAATGGGAATTTTATACCTTGTACCAACACCCCTTGGAAATTTAAAGGATATCACCCTTAGAGCTCTAGAAACTTTAAAAGAAGTCGACTTTATCGCTGCCGAAGATACTCGCCATACCTTAAAGCTTTTAAACCATTACGAAATAAAAAAGCCTCTTCTTTCCTACCACGAACATAACCGCCGGGAAGCGGGAAAAAAAATTCTTGAACTTTTAGCCCAGGGCAAAAAAGGAGCCTTAGTTACCGATGCCGGAACTCCGGGCATATCTGACCCGGGAGAGGATATTGTGCGGGAAGCTTTAGAGTGGGGGCATAAAGTCGAAGCTTTACCGGGAGCTTCGGCTTTAATTGTGGCTTTGGCCGCAAGCGGCCTTAATACCTCCCGTTTTTGTTTTGAAGGGTTTTTACCCAGAAAAGCAGGGGAGCGGGAAAAAGTGTTAAAAGAACTTGCCCGGGAACAAAGAACATTAATCTTTTATGAAGCCCCCCACCGGCTTCTTAAAACCTTAGAAGACCTAGCTAAGCATTTTGGGGAAAGCCGCCAAATAGTGGTAGCCCGGGAGCTTACGAAAATCCACGAGGAATACCTGCGGGGAAGGGTAGTCGAGATTCTTTCCCATTTTAATGAAATCGAACCTAAAGGGGAGTTTGTCTTAGTAGTTGAAGGGGCACCGCCGAAAGAAAAAAACATCGAGGAATTTGTGCGGGAATGTATAGAAAAAGGCTTATCCCAAAAAGAAGCCGTTTCTCTTGGTCGCGAACTTGGCTTTAAGAAGAATGAAATTTATAATCTCTACTTGCAGTTGAAGTAGTAATTTAGGGACAGTCCCCAAATTATCCTGGTACGGTAATTTTAGGGACTGTCCCTATTTTTACCTTATAAAATCAGCCTTTTTGGTAAAGGCTAATAAAAAGGAAAGGAGGCCGATTATGCGGGAAGATTTTGATCGGGGGCTTCGGGAGCGGGTTGAAGAAGCGCTCTTAGTTAAATTAAAAGAAAGTGCCGTTGGTATGAATATCGATGTGAAAGATGGGGTGGTCAAGGTTCATGGCGTGGTGGATGTGCTGGCGGAGAAAAAAGCAGCGGAGGAAATAATCCATCGGCTTCCCGGGGTTAAGAAGGTAGAAAACGAGCTTACCGTTTCTTTAGATAATGGCCATTACAGCGACCGGGAAATAGAAGAAGAATTAAACGATAAGCTTGCCAACGACCCGCGGATTGAAGGGGAAATCGGAGCTAAAGTTTCTAATGGCATAGTTACTTTACAGGGCAGAGTAGATGCTGCAATTAAAGAATTCTGGGCCCGGCAGGTAGCCGAAAGGACCCGAGGAGTGGTGGAAGTACGAAGTCAGGTAGAAGTATTGCCGGAAATGGAGATAGATGACAGCAAAATTGCCAATGAAATCTCGCGGCAGCTCAATAATTCTTTACACGTTAACCGCCGGGATATAATTGTAGAAGTGGTAAACGGTGAGGTAACGTTAAAAGGAGTGTTGGATACCCCCGAACAGGCTCTCCAGGCGGAGATAATTGCTCTTTCTGTCAAAGGGGTAAAACGCGTTGAAAAAGAATTTGAATTCCGTCACGGGGAAGACAAAGGGGATAAAAAACTTACCAATGAACTAAGAGAAGCCTTAGGTAAAGCCGGCCTTGCCATGGTGCGGGCAGCGGTGGTAGATGGGATTGCTTTTTTACACGGGAAAGTTGGTACTCCCGATCAACGTCACCGGGCCGAAGAAGTAGCTTCGAAAATTGAAGGAATAAAAGAAGTGCATAATGCTATTTACATAACGGTTCATTAATCAAAACTCAAAAAATCTTAAAAACTTCTCCACAAATCCTTAACAATTTAAAGCAGGAATTACCCCGCCCAAAGGCGAAATTATACTTCAAAAATTTAAAAAAGCGGGGTTGTGTGGTATGTATTATCATTATAGCGATATGGATAAAAAACCATCTTTTTTAAGCTATGTCCTGGTATCCTTGATATCCGCAATCATTGGCGGCCTTTTAGTGGTGATGTTTGTACCAAGTTTGGTAAAAGGGGATACTACCACCACGGGAACAATAGAAAAGAAAATTGTGTATGAAGATAAAAGCCCGGTAATCACTGTAGCTGAAGAAGTAGGGCCGGCAATTGTGGGGATTTCCAACAAAGTAACCTTTCAGGCTGGAGATGTACCGCATAACGATGTGGAACAGGCCACCGGTTCCGGGGTAATCATAGATGCCAGGGGCTATATCGTTACCAACGAGCACGTAATTCGCAATGCTACTGATTTAACAGTAACTTTAGCCGATGGAAAGCAATTTCCGGCCAAAGTAGTCGGTAAAGACCCCCGAACAGATTTAGCAGTAATAAAAATTGACCCTGGTAATGAAAAACTTACAGTTGCCCGCTGGGGAGATTCGGATAAAATAAAAGTTGGGGAGCTGGCGGTAGCTATCGGTAACCCCTTAAGCCTTGACTTTGCCCGGACCGTTACCGCCGGGATTATCTCGGCAAAAAACCGTGTTTTAAACATGGACGGACAGCAATATGAGCTAATCCAGACCGATGCCGCTATTAACCCTGGCAACTCCGGGGGAGCACTGGTTAACGCTGCCGGCGAGGTAATAGGCATCAACTCAATTAAAATTTCCCTTTCCGGTGTTGAAGGCTTAGGCTTTGCCATCCCGAGCAATATCGCCAAACCCATAGTCGAAGAGCTCATTAAGAATGGTAAAGTTATCCGCCCCTGGCTGGGGATTGAAGGGCAAACCATTGACGAAGAATTTGCCCAGTACAAAGGTTTAAAACAAAAGAGCGGTGTGTATGTAGCCAGGGTGGTAAAAGATGGTCCTTCGGATAAGGCAGGATTAAAAGACAACGATATAATCATTGCGTTTAACGGGGTAAAAATAGAGAAGTTTGAAGACTTACGGAATGCAATATTAAAACACAAAGTTGGCGATGAAGTGATAGTTAAAGTCATAAGGGGCGATAAAGAGATGACCTTTAAAGTAAAACTTGGCGAAATGCCGGTGGAGTAAAATGTATACCGTTTGCCGCGAGCATTTAGAAAGAGCTATTGATGAGTTTGTGGAAGTTTACGAGCAACCGCCGGATATCTACCTTTTAAAGGAATTACATTTTTCCAATTGGACTGCTCCGGCAACTTGTGACTTTTGCGATCTTATGCCCGTTTATCTGGTGGTGTAAATGGAGATAACTATTGTTGCCGTAGGAAAAATCAAAGAAAAGTATTTAAAAGAGGGGATAGCCGAATATTTAAAGCGGCTATCCCCTTATGCCCGTTTAACGGTAATTGAAGTAGACGACGAAAACGCTCCGGAAAACTTATTCTTGGCCGAGGCCGAAAAGGTAGTAAAGAAAGAAGGGGAGCGGATCTTAGCCAAAATCCCCCCTTCTTCTTTTATTATTGCCCTTGATATTAAAGGGAAAAACCTTTCCTCCGAAGAGCTCGCCTCTTTTATTTCCGAAAAAAGCCTTTACGGACAAAGTAAACTTACCTTTTTAATTGGCGGTTCCCTTGGCCTTTCCCGGGAGGTTTTAGAACGTGCCGATTTTAAACTCTCCTTTGGGCGGATGACTTACCCTCACCAGCTCATGCGCTTAATTCTTTTAGAACAAATCTACCGGGCGTTTAAGATAATCCGGGGGGAACCGTATCATAAGTAGAGAGTTTATTGCTAGCAGGTTCTTCGCAACAGCTCCAGAGAAATTTCCGGTAAAGGAGCTTGGTTATTCCGTGGTTGTGCCGAAGGTTTTTTACTGTGCTAATAAAGTCGATTTTGCACGTAAGTATCGATTTGAAACGAAAGCAGAAGGGATAAAACCACAGGGAGCTCGTCAAGATCCAGCTGGATAAGATCCTGAATCCGTTTGAGACGATAAACCAGCGTATTTTTGTGAATAAACAATTTTTCCGAAGTTAGTTTGAGATTTTTATTGCACTCAAAATAAGTTTTTAAAGTCAGGTAAAGTTCGGTATGATTTTTATTGTCGTACTCTTTTAAGATAGTTAAAGCTGGATGACAGTAATTTTCAAGGGGCATTTTCCCGATATAATTATTAAGAAAATCAAAAAAGTGAAAATCGCTGTAACTAAAGACTTGCTTGGTTAAGCCAAGTTTTTCGGCGTGCTTAATGGCAGCAACTGCCTGATAAAATTGCTGTTTAAACTCCCTAATATTGTAAAAAGGCCAGCTGATACCGATACTGACATTTTCTTTTTGAGCAAGTTTGGTCAGTTCAAGCAGGTGGTTTTTATCAACATTCGGCACCAGGATGCCAATGTAACCTTTATAAATTACGGCATACCCTTTGGGGAAAATCCTTTCTAATTCCAGGCTAAAGGTGTATTTCAAATAGCGGTTATTGATGTTTTGGACGAAACGAGCAACAACAATATGCATTTTAGCGGGGAAGTGAATATCTAATGTATTTATTTGTTCATAAGTATCCTGGAGATCGCTCTCGTCTAAAAGTTTAAAAAGAAGTGTACTATAAAGGGAACGATTAAAAGTTCCTCCTCCAGATTCTCGGAAAAAAACATCAAATAAAATTCGACCGACAATAGGTAGTTGTTTAAAATGATAGCTTTGTAATGGAGTGTGATGTTCAATCATAATCAGGGCGCCAACCACATGTTCTTCTTGGGTGATGCGGGTTACCAGTTTTGGTTGCTTATCTCCTGCTAAAGTGATAATTTGGGTGTCACTCCCATACTTACTCCACTCGGTCATATCTTTACTGGCACGCACTTTTTGAATAAATTCATACGAACAATATCCCCTACTTACATTTTGCTTCCACAAAGGATCAACAATTTCAAAATTGGTTGAATAGGCGAGGACGCGCTGACTGGCATCGATAAGAACCAAAGCGTTGCCAAGATGGGAAGCAGCAAAGTTAATGAGTGAAGGAAGGCTTTTACCCTTTAAGGCCATAGTTGCAAGTTCGATTAATTTGTTTGCTTCTGTTAAATCATCAAAAATTATATTTTTTACCTCGTTGAAAATTTCTGCCAGTTCGTGCTCTCGAACGATGATATAGTTGCTCCCTTTTGGCAGAGAAATTTTTTCAGTAGAACAAATAAGCATAATGGGGTTTGGGGGTAAACTGTTTATCTTATTAAGATTTCCAATGTAGATGGTATTTTCATCCCAGGAAGTTTCGGTTTCGCTTACCAGTTTAAAATCCTTGACTTCAGGGGAAGTCTCGCTTAAATGAGTTTCTATGGTAAATTTTTTTGCCAGCATTTCCACAACTTCATGAAAGGTCATAAAAGTTACCTCCTGACAATTTTAATAATAAAGAAAAAATTGAGAAGATTCAATTAAATAAATTAAAATGTAATATTCTGAATTGTAATAATAACACAAAAATTATGCTTATTTTTTGTGCTTTTAGGACAAATTTTAAGGTAAAAGCAATTGTTAAAATAAGAAATAAAACTATAAAGAAAGGAGTGGGCTAATAGTGATTACTTCGTTTAATATTTTTGTACCGCTTTTAATGGGAAGCGGTTCCTCGCTGAGAACGGGACTGAAGGTGCGGGAGCTGGGTTGTAGAAAAGTAATGGTGGTTTACGACAAAGGGATAAAAGAGGTGGGAATAGCGGATCAAATCATCGAAAACTTACAAAATGCCGGGATAGAAACAGTTTTATTTGATGGTGTTTTGCCCGATCCCCCGGATACGATGGTGGAAGAAGCAGCGGAAATTGCCAGAAAAGAAAAAATTGACGGGATCGTAGCTGTTGGAGGGGGAAGCTCGATCGATACGGCTAAAGGAATAAACGTCTTAATAAATAACGAACCACCCCTTAGAAAATATTTTGGCGTCCAGAAAAATTTAAAGCCGGGAGTTCCGATGGTTTTTATTCCCACAACCAGCGGAACGGGTAGTGAAGTAACCAACATGTGCGTAATCTCTTGCACCTCCTTAGGGACAAAGGATAGTGTAGTAAGTCCGGTTTGTGTGGCCAAGCTTGCTATCTTAGACCCGGATTTGACCTTAGGTTTACCCCCCAAAATGACCGCCGCAACGGGAATTGATGCGTTTGCTCATGCCGTGGAATCTTTAACGGGAGGACAGGCAAATCCTTTATCGGATGCTCTGGCCCGGGAGGCCATTCGTCTAATTGTAAAGTGGCTACCGATAGCCTATAAGGATGGTTCAAACCTAGAAGCCAGAGAAAATATGCTTTTAGCTTCAACGTATGCCGGCATGGCTTTTACCAATGCCCTTGTGCATCTCGGTCATTCGATAGCGCATACTCTCGGGGCTAATTTTCATATCCCGCACGGGATTGCCTGTGCAGTTGCTTTACCAGAAGTTATCGAATATACCGCAAAAACGGAGTATAAAAAGGTGAAAATGATTTGTGAGAGTATGGGCGTACCGTTGAAGGAAGATGCTTCACCGGAGGAAATTGGGACTACTGCTCGCCAGGCTATTCGTTCCTTTATTAAATCCCTGGACATTCCCAATATGAAAGAATTAGGATTACCGCTGGAAGCGGTTTTAAAATTAGCACCCAAGGTGGTAGCGGACAACGGTTTTGCCATTGTTCCTTATCGGATTTCTGCAGCTAAAGTAGCCCAAATGCTTAAGTCAGCTTATGATGCGTAAAATTGAAGGGAGGTAAATACAATGTGGTCTAAAATAACGGTAAATATGAGAGATTTAGCGGCCAAAAAGGAACCCCTTGAAGAAGAGTACCGGGAGTTAGGGGGAAGAGCTTTAATTGCTCAGTACATGATAAAAAATGTGCCACCACAGTGTGACCCGCTGGGAAGAGAAAATCAGTTAATTGTCTGTACTACCCTTTTTGCAGGGACCAAGTTAACAACGGCTCATCGACTGTCCATAGGTGGAAAGAGCCCATTAACGGGAGGAATTAAAGAAAGTAATTCCGGAGGCTATGCTGCAACTTTACTGGCCGAGCAAGGGATTAAACTTATTGTGGTAAAAGACCTGCCGGAAAAAGATGGGTTATGGTATCTCTATATTGACGCTCGGGGCAATGCTACGTTAAAAGATGCAACGGCATATCGCGGGGTAAATAATTATGAGTTTAGTGAAAAAATGCGGGAGCAATACGGTGACAATATAGCTACCATTTCAATTGGCAGTGCTGGAGAGCGGCTTTATCAATGTGCTTCCATTCAAATTACGGACTTTACTTCTGGGCATCCCAGCAGGGCAGCAGCGCGGGGTGGTCTTGGTGCCTTAATGGGCAGCAAAAAGTTAAAAGCAATAGTTATTGAGAAACCGGAGGTTAAATATCAAGTCGAGTATTTTGATAAAAACAGATTTGACGAAGCCTGCACAAAACTAAACAAACTAATTGCCGAAGGTGCGCAAAACGACCCCTTCCACAATATTGGTACAATTGCAACCATTGAAGTTACAGGAGCAACTGGGATATTACCTGTAGATAATTTTTCCGGGAGATTGTTTCCGCAGTATACCGAGGTTGGAGCCAATAAGTTTATGACCAATTTACAATCCCGTAATGGCCGTAATAAATGTGCCTGTCAGCCGGGGTGCGTGGTAAAATGTTCAAATATTTATAACGATAAAGATTGCAACTATCTGACTTCGGCATTGGAATATGAAACGGTAGCAATTATGGGCCCTAATTGCCACATAGCTGATTTAGACGCGATTGCTGCGATGGACCGCATTTGTGATGATCTTGGCGTCGACACGATTGAGGTAGGCAACACGATCGCGGTTTGCATGGAAGCAGGTAAAATACCGTGGGGTGATGCAGAGGCGGCTTTGGGATTGTTAAAAGAAATGGCTGAGGGTACGGATTTTGGGAAGCTTTTGGGCCAGGGTTGCGAAGCGGTTGGTAAGCACTTAGGATGCAAGCGCATTCCGGTAGTGAAACACCAATCGCTTCCCGGCTACGATCCCCGGAATACAAAGGGAACAGGAATAACCTATGCTACGAGCCCGATGGGTGCCGATCACACAGCAGGGTTGACAATGGGGCGGGCTTTTGATGATACCGGCCGGGCTGCTCAAGCTTATGCTTCCAATAAGCTGCAGGTAGCGATGGCTTTTGCTGATAGTATGATGTGTATTTTTGCCTTTGCCCATGCGGTAAATGGCCTGCCGTATCTGGCGGAAATGATGGCAGCACTGTACGGGGGCGAAGCTTCGGCCTCTAGGTTAGCGGCCCTGGGAATTAAAACCTTACTTACCGAGAGAGAGTTTAACCGACTGGCGGGTATGACGACTGCCGATGATCGTTTACCAGAGTTTTTCTATAAGGAGCGCTCTGCTGCCACTGGTTCGCAATTTGATACCAATGATGTGGAGCTGGATACGATATTTGAATTCTAATGGTTACGGTTGGGAAGAAAAAAATTGAATTTAAAGAAGGAATGACGGCAGCAGAGGCGTTAAAGATAGCCGGAGTTGAGGTTGATCCGTTAACTCTGGTGATAATAAATGGTTGGGTTCTTACCCCCGGAGAATTAAACTTATACAAATTGGCGGATGGCGATGAAATTAAATTAATGATGGTACTTGCGGGAGGATAAATTTTGAAAGCCACCTAGATGGTAATTATCTGGGTGGCTTTTTGTATGTACGCCCGGTATGAGTGTGTTGCCCGTAAGGTGAGACTCCTTAGCGGCAAAGATAGTAGTAAGAGCGGTATTCCCAAACGCTTTTGTTATAATTGTTGTAGTTTTATGTGTCAAATGAAAAACTACTTCCGCAGTAAGTGGGGGTAGTTTTCTTTTACGTAGTTATAAATTTTTTGGGCAATAACTTGATGCCCCTTTTTACGGCGGGGAAATTCAGGGCCGTCTTTTCTTAAAATGCGACAACTACTTAAAAGTAGCCGGTTCTATCAAAGCCCGGGGCGGTATATATGAAGTGTTAAAGCATGCCGAAACCCTTTTATTAGAAAATGGACTCATTACCTTGGAGGATGATTACTCCAAAGTCGCTGAGGAGCGGTTTAAAAAATTTTTCAGTAACTACAAAGTAGCGGTGGGTTCTACCGGAAATTTGGGGCTATCTATTGGAATCATGGCGGCAGCTTTAGGTTTTAAAGTAGATGTCCACATGTCCCATGATGCTAAAGAGTGGAAGAAAAAAATCCTAAGAGACCGCGACGTAAATGTGATCGAATACCGGGAGGATTACTCTAAAGCGGTAGAAGAAGGCCGGAAAAAAGCGGCGGCGGAGAAGAACACCTATTTTATCGATGATGAAAACTCCCGGGATTTGTTTTTGGGCTATTCTGTTGCGGCTTTACGGCTAAAAGACCAGTTAACGGAGCTTGGCATTGAAGTAAATAAAGAAAACCCCCTTTTTGTCTACCTGCCTTGCGGTGTAGGTGGGGCCCCGGGAGGTATTTCCTTTGGGCTAAAAACCATCTTTAAAGACGATGTTTACTGTTATTTTGTGGAGCCCACCCATTCACCCTGCATGCTTTTGGGCTTGGTTACCCAGAAATTTTCCGCTATCCACGTAAGGGATTTTGGTCTCGATAACATTACCGAAGCGGACGGACTGGCGGTGGGGTCTCCTTCCAAGCTCGTAGCGGAAATAGCCAATATTTTAATTGACGGGATTTATACCATCGAAGATGAGGAACTTTTTAAGTTGTTAGCTCTATTAAAAGACAGCGAAAACATTAAAGTTGAGCCATCGGCAGCAGCCTCGCTAAAAGGGCCGCTTTTAGTCAATAGCAGGGCAAATGCGATCCATATTTCCTGGGCAACCGGAGGAATATTTATTCCGGAAGAGATTTACCGGGAAATGTATATGAGGGGTAAGAGTTACCTTAAAGATGTGTATTGACAAATTATAAGGTTTTATGTAGAATTATGCACGGTTTGACCGCCCAAATATTAATGGGCGTTTTCTTTTTTATTAAAATTTATGGCAGTAGGAGGAGCAGTATGGAAGGGAAAAAACGGGAAACTTTTTCTTCAAGCCTTGCGGTCTTTTTTGCAACATTGGGTTCCGCCATAGGCCTTGGGAACATCTGGAGATTTCCCTACATTACCGGCATGAACGGTGGCGGCGGCTTTCTTTTAATCTACTTTTTATGTATTTTGTTTGTGGGTATACCCATCATGATTAGTGAATTTTACATCGGAAGAAAAACTCGCAGTAACGCTGTAGGAGCTTTTAGAAAGTTAAACCATTCCAACTTTAAATTTATAGGGCTGATGGGAGTTGGAGCTTCGTTTTTAATTATGTTTTTTTACAGCTCTGTAGCAGGATGGGTTTATTCTTATGTTTTTAAAAGTATTATTGGCGAGTTTAACAATATAACCGTTGAAAAATCCAAAGAACTTTTTAACCTAACAATTTCTCATCCTTTTTATCCGATCCTTTGGCAGTTTGTTGTTCTTTTGGTTGTAGCCATAATCTTAATTTTTGGTGTGAAAAAAGGAATAGAACGGGTTACCAAAACCTTGATGCCGGTCTTATTTCTTTTAATTTTAATCATTGACATCCGGGCATTAACCTTAGATGGTGCCCGGGAAGGGGTTAACTTTTTAATTAACGTGGATTTTTCTAAAATAACCCGAGACAGTATTCTCATTGCCTTAGGCCTTGCTTTCTTTAAATTGTCCATAGGTATGGGCACGATGATCACTTACGGCAGTTACTTTACCAGGGAAAACAATATGCCTGCCACAGCGGCAAAAGTGGCCTTTTCCGATACCCTGGTATCCCTTTTAGCCGGTTTGGCTATCTTTCCGGTAGTCTTTACCTTTAATATGGAGCCGGCAGCCGGACCGGGACTTTTGTTTATCACTATTCCTTTGGTCTTTACTAAATTACCTTTGGGAACTGTTCTTTTAACTTTATTCTTTATCCTAACTTCAATCGCAGCGACTACGGCGATGATCTCCATGGTAGAAGTGCCGGTAGCTTATTTTGCCGAAGAAAAAGGTATGGAGAGAAAGAAAGCGGTGCTTTTAACCACTGCAATAATCTTTGTCTTTGGGGTATTTGCTACTTTATCCATGGGTGGAAGCCCGGTAATAAGCAACTTTAAATTATTTGGTAAAAACATCTTTGATTTATTTGATTATGTATCTTCAAACATCCTTTTACCCCTTGGTGGCTTATTTATTGCAATTTTTGTTGGCTATTTTGTAAAAAAAGAAGATTTATACCAGGAACTCGGTAACTTTGGCTTAATAAACAACCAGCGGATTATCGATGTCTTCTATCTTATTGTAAGATACGTAACTCCAATCCTGGTTATTGTAATCTTTTTAAATTCCCTGGGGCTTTTGGGGTAGTTTTTAAAGGGAAATTTACAGGTCCACTTGTCTGGTATATAATGGAATTATCAAAATAAAAATTAAAAAATCAGGTTTACTTTCCTTGGATGGTGATGTTATGTTTCAAGAAATAGATAGAAAAAAAGCAATAGTGGACCGTTATCGACCCCTTCCCCGGGAAATTGCTTTAAATTTAAAAAAATATTTTGATCTGGAATTAACCTACAACTCCAACGCTATTGAAGGTAACACCTTAACCTTAACCGAAACCAAAGTAATATTAGAGGATGGACTTACCGTAGGTCACGGGAAAACTTTAAAGGAACATTTAGAGGTAATAAACCATAAAGAAGCTCTTGATTATATAGAGGACATTGTTAATAGAAACCTTGATATTAATGAAACAATTATTAAACAGCTCCATTACATTATCCTGAAGACCATAGACAATAAAAATGCCGGCAAATACCGAAATATAAACGTCCTAATCAGCGGAAGTCGCTATCGACCACCGGAGCATTATCTGGTTCAGGAAAAGATGGAAGAATTAATAAAGTGGTACCAGGAAAACAAGAATAACTTGCATCCAATAATCTTAGCAGCAAAATTTCACCACAAATTTACTTTTATCCATCCTTTTGTCGACGGCAACGGTCGCTGTGCCAGGCTTCTTATGAATTTAATTTTATTAAGGCACGGCTATCCCCCGGCCGTAATAAAGCTTGAAGAACGAAAAGAGTATATGGAAGCTCTGGAAAAAGCCAGTACTGAAAACGACCTTTCAGACTTTATAAATATCGTAGCTAAAGCGGTGGAGAGAAGTTTAGACATTTACTTATATGCGTTAGGAGTAAAAGAAAACTAAACCAAAAAGGAGAATGCCCTTTGGAGGGTATTCTCCTTTAATTTTGCATTAATTTAATGTGTTAAAGTATTCCTTTTTAAAGATAGCAAAATACTCTTTGTTTAAGTAGTTTTGCTCCCTAATTAAAATTGTGGAACTGGAGATAAGATATCATGAGGAATAATTATAATTGCTTGGTTTTCTTATGTAAGGTAAAATAAGGAAAAGGATATTTTTGGTGGTGAGGTTTAGATATAGGTTGGTGAAATTATGATTAAGTATAAAAAAGTTGATTTTAAAAAAGTAAATAAAGTTTTCCCGGATATTAATAATGTCTTTGCCAGGTATGGCTCTAAAATTGTAGTAGCTTATGTTTTTGGCTCGTATAGGCGGGGAGAGATTAGGCCTTTAAGCGATATTGATCTGGCAGTACTGCTGGATAGAAATCTTTCTAAGACTGAACGGTTGGAAATACAAATCGAACTTTTAGATGATTTAATTGAATTTCTTGGGACGGAGGAGATCGATTTAATTATTTTAAATGATGTTCCGCTCAGTATGCAGTACGGGGTTTTAAAAGATAAAAAGATTTTGTACTATTCCGATAAAGAAAAATTAGTGGATTTTGAAACGGAGGTAGTTAAAAGGTATTTGGATATAAAACCGCTACGGGATGAATTTAACCGGGAGTTTATTAAAAAAGTAGGTGACTATCTTGGATGAGAAGTTACTAACCCAGATAAGGTTTTTAAAGAAATATCTTACCTTATTAAAGGAAATAGCTCAAAAGAGTAAACAGGAATATTTAGCTGACTCTATCTATCGAGGGGCAGCCGAAAGATATTTACAGCTTGCCATTGAATGCTGTATCAATATTGGCAATAGAATTATTTCCCTCGAACAGTTTAAATATGATTTAACTCCTCCGGAAACTTATGCCGAGGTATTTGAAAAGCTGCAAAAAATCGGCCTAATCGGGGAAAACTTAGGTAATAAATTAAAAAAGATGGCTCAGTTTCGGAATAAGCTTGTTCATATATATTGGGAAATTGATGATACTTTGGTTTATGATATTCTGCAGAAGAATTTAATGGATATCGAAGAATTTTTAAGAATTGTTTTAAAGTATATACAGAAGTAGGTGAAGAGCTATGAATATCATTATTGCCTGCCAAACCCTCCGGGATGAAGTGGAAAAAGCTTTAAAAGATACAGGGATAAAGTATCCGGTGCTTTGGATTGACTCGGGGCTTCACAATTTTCCTGATAAACTTAGAGCAAAACTTCAAGAGCAGATTGACCGAATTTCAAACATTGAAAACCTTATTCTTGTTTTTGGCAATTGCGGGAATGCCTTAAATGGCATTAGAGCTACCTCGGGAAGGCTGGTACTGCCCAAAATTGACGACTGCATTTCTCTACTTTTGGGTTCGGTGCAAAAAAGGATGGAGATATCCCGGGAAGCCCACAGCTACTTTCTTACCCGGGGCTGGCTTGTTCATGAAAGTAACATTATAAAAGAGCACAAGCGCTGTTTGGAAAAGTATGGGGAAGTGCGGGGACAAAAAATTTTTAAGGCAATTTTAGCTCATTACCGAAAGGTTATTTTACTGGATACCAATGCTTATTCCTTAAACGAAATCGAGGCTAACGTTAAAAGTTTTGCAGGAAATGTGGGTCTTGACTTCCAGGTAGTACCTGGGACACTTTCGTATTTAAAAAAGCTTTTTACCGGACCCTGGGATGAAGATTTTATTGTGGTTGAACGGGGAGAAAAAATTACCTTTGAAATGTTTGGTTTTATAAATCAAAATTTTTTGCAAATTTCCGGTTGACGGGGTTTAAATTTTCATGTTACTATAAAAAAAACTAAAGATGTATATACAGGTTGAGGGCGATGAAAATAAACTTTGCAGGAGATAATAACCAAATAGATAAAAATTCTGTTATACCAGTGTACTACCAGCTGGCGCGGATAATTGAAAGGGATATCTTTGAAGGTCGTTTAAAGCCTGGAGATGCGATACCGCCGGAGAATGAGCTGGTGCGCCGTTATGGCATTAGCCGGATGACGGTACGAAGGGCGATTGCAGAGCTTATTAATTCCGGACTCGTTTACACACAGAAAGGTAAGGGCACATTTGTTGCTAAACCCCAACTGGAAAATATGGTGTTTGAACTGGGGGATTTTCACGAGGAAATCAAAAAGCGGGGGATGAAACCCGGGATTAAACTTTTAGGGACCAAAATTGTCCGGGCAGATGAGCTTCTGGCAAAGAAACTTGAAATACCGCTGAATACTACCTGCCTTTATTTACGTCTTCTTATCTCCGCAAACGATGCTCCACTTATTTACGAAAACAAGTATATTGTCTATTCCAAGAAAAAGCCTATCTTGGAATTTGAATTAAAAGACCCGTCTTTGGCTAACTTTACAAATTTAGTAGCTACTCACGGTGAGAGTTTTCCGGTAATGAGTAAAATGGTACTCCATGCTTCGATTGTTACGGAAGAAGAAGCAGAAATTTTAGGAGTTAAATTAAATACACCGGTGTTTATAGTAGAGCAAACTTTATACGATAATAATAAAAAGCCGATTGGCTGGGGTAAGTCGGTGTTTCGTGGGGACCGCTTTAAATTTACCAGTTTTATTGGCTGGACGAAATACGGGGAATAAGGAAGAAAAAGGGGATTAATATGGATAATGAGTTAATTAATGCTGTGGCGGAGCTTGATGAAGAAAAAACTTTGTTTTTGGTTAAAGAGAGAATAAAAGCGGGAGCAAAGCCCTTAGAGATTGTGGAGGATTGCCGCCGGGGGGTAGAAATTGTAGGGCGGCGCTATAACGATGGTACCTATTATCTTTCGGATTTAATAATGTCCGAGGAAATATTGCGTGGGGTAATGGAAATTCTAAAGCCGTATTTTCCCCCAAAAAATCCAAGTCAAGGAACTAAGATCATAATGGGTACCATAGAAGGTGATATTCATGATCTGGGGAAAAACATTGTGATTTACCTTTTGCAGTCTGCGGGCTTTGAAGTAATTGATTTGGGTGTCGATGTGGAGCCTAAAGTTTTTGTAGAAAATATAGTTAAGACTGGGGCAAAAATTGTTGGGATTTCAGTACTCCTTACCTTTTCTATTAGTTCGGTAAAGAAGACGGTGGATTTAATTAAAAAAGCAGGTTTGAGGGATAAGGTTAAAATTATTATTGGCGGTTATCCGGTAAATGAGAAAATTTTAGAGTATACCGGGGCGGACTATTTTGAAAATGATGTGGTTAAGGCAGTGGAGTTAATTAAGAGAATTGCTGAGGGGAAATTATAAAGTTAAAAGAAGAATTTAATTAAGTTTATTCTATAACATGTATAGACATTATTATATTATAATAATATCGGGAGGTGAATAGTTGGAAAATTTTTAAAAAAGTATCCAATTAGGACAATTTAAAAGTTTTAAAAATTTGGGGGGTTTTGGATGAGCACTGACAAATTGAAACTCTATGAAGAACGGAAAACAAGATATCTTAAAGCGCTTGATTGTGGAAAGCCAGATAGAGTGCCGGTAGTTATAACAGGTGCGGAGTTTATAATTAAGTTTGCTGGATTTACTTTACAAGACATTTATTACGATCCTGAAGTCAATTATTTTAAAGCAATGGATGCATTTTTACAAAGGTTTGATGTTGATGCCCATTTTGGAGCGCCCATGCTTTGGTGGGGCGGTTTGCATGATGCAGTTGGAGCGGTTTATTTAAAATTTGCGGGCAGAGAATTGGATGTTAACACCCAGTTTCAATATATAGAAGGAGAGTATATGCTTCCCGAGGATTATGATGCGTTTATTGAGAACCCAACAGAGTGGATATTAACAACTTTTTTACCAAGAATTCACAAAGAATTTACTGAGCCGGGGTCTTATCGAGCAAACATAGCATTAATTAAAGGTGCGATTGCAAGGGCTATGGAACTTGAAGTGCTTGCTCAAGCGGCGGAAAAATGGGCTAAAGAATACGGCTCCTTCACTGCAATTACCGGGCTTTCCAAAGCACCCTTTGACACCTTGGGCGATACTTTACGGGGATTAAAGGGAATCATGATGGATATTAGAAGGATACCTGAAAAAGTTAAAGCGGCAATGGAAGTACTGGTTCCTCATAATATATATTACGGCTTGGCAACGGCCGGTGGTGATACGGAGTTTCCCGTATTTATCCCGTTGCACCGGGGGGCGTTTCCCTTTTTAAATCCCAAACAATGGGATGAATTTTATTGGCCGACTTTAAAGAGAGTTATTGAAGGTTTATGGGAAAGAGGTAAGAGAACCCTCTTTTATGCCGAAGGTGATTGGACTCCTTATTTAGAGAAGATTGCCGAACTTCCGGATAAAAGTATTGTCTTTCATGTAGATCGAACGGATATGGATAAAGCAAAGAAAATTCTCGGTGGTCGTTTCTGCCTTAAAGGAAACGTTCCCAATTCGCTGTTGTCTATAGGGAAACCGGAAGAGGTAAAAGATTATGTCAAACGTTTAATAGATACCTACGCGGCTGATGGTGGTTTTATTGTTGATTCGGCAGCGGTACTTCAGGCGGATTCGAACCCAAGAAATGTTGAGGCAATGATAGAAGCAGTGTACTTGTATGGAAAATATTAAAAGGGGGTAAAGGCGATGACCGGTGAAAGCCCAAAAAAAAATGTGTTTAAAAATTTACCACCAGGGGTATGCATTCCCTGGGAAGAAAAACTTAAAGACCTTGGGGAAATAAAAGGTGATGTAAACACCATAAAAAAAGAATGGGATAAATTAGAGATGTTTACTTATCTTTACATTTGGTACTGGGTACACCGTTAAGAAAATAAAAATATGGGGTGAGGATAATGGTAACTTTACAAGATGAACTGGCTCAAGCGGTGGTTGACCTCGATCAGGATAAAGTTGTGGAGTTAGTAAGAACGCGATTGGAATCTGGAGTGCCGGCCTTAAAAATTGTTGCAACCCTGCAAGAAGGGATGACCGAAGTAGGAAGACTTTTTGAAACCGGAGAGTATTATTTAAGTGAACTCATCATGGCCGGGGAAATCCTGAAAGAAGTTATGGCTGATTTGGAGCCTCACTTAGCGGGTGGAGCTGGTGAATACCGGGGTAATATAGTAATTGGTACCGTAAGAGGGGACGTGCATGATTTAGGGAAAAATATTGTTGTTATGCTTTTAAAAGGAGCAGGATTTAACGTAATTGACCTCGGAGTGGATGTACCGAAGGAGAAGTTTGTGGAAGCAATTAAAGAATATAATGCGCCGTTGGTAGGAATGAGTGTGCTTCTTACTGCAGCTTTGGAATCAATGAAAGAAACGGTAGCGGCAGTGAAAGCAGCCGGATTAGGTACGAAAGTAATCATTGGCGGACCGTTTATGGATGAAAAGGTAAAAGAGTACTGCGGTGCTGACTTTTATACGACCAATGCCAGTGATGGGGTAAGAGCAGCGAAGGAGGTATTTAGGAGAAA
This sequence comes from Carboxydothermus pertinax, assembly GCF_001950255.1. Taxonomy (NCBI): domain Bacteria; kingdom Bacillati; phylum Bacillota; class Clostridia; order Thermoanaerobacterales; family Thermoanaerobacteraceae; genus Carboxydothermus; species Carboxydothermus pertinax. Next base: position 118,411 of record NZ_BDJK01000020.1, on the reverse strand, counting down.
TTAGATCGGGGCCTTCCCGGTCCCTAGAATATTAAAAGTAAACGGGGGAGGAAAAATAATGCTGATTATCGGAGAAAAATTAAACAGCAGTATTCCCAAGGTTAGAGAAGCCATTCATAATAAAGATAAAGCTTTTATACAGGATTTAGCAATAAAACAGGTGGAAGCGGGAGCTGATTATCTTGATGTTAACACAGCCTTAGAAGATGAAGTAAACGACATGGAATGGATGATTAAAGCAATTAAAGAAGTAGTGGATGTTCCTATATGCATTGACAGTACCAATCCGGAAGCGGTAAAAAAAGCACTGGAACTAACTGAAGGGAAAGCAATGATAAACTCCATCAATATGGAATCGGCACGAATCCGGGACATTTTGCCGATAGTAATTGATTCCGGTTGTCCGGTAATTGCCTTAACCATTGATGATAACGGGATTCCTAAAACTGTTGAAGATAGGATGAGGATTTTAGACCGGATGGTAGAAATCTTGCAAAAGCATAATTATGATTTAGACAAAGTTTATGTTGATCCCCTGGTACTGCCGGTAGCTACCGATACCAATAATGCAGTAATCTTTTTTGAAAGCTTAACCCAAATTAAAGAAAAATACGGTTTAAAAACCGTATCCGGTTTAAGTAATGTTTCCCACTCCTTGCCCAAGCGGAAAATAATTAACCGGCACTTTCTAACGGTTTGTATCAGCCGGGGGATGGATGCCGCAATCTTAGACCCGCTGGATAAGAAAATAATTACTGCTATCTTAACAACTGAACTTTTAATGGGTAAAGATAGGTTTGCCCGGAAATATTTAAAAGCCCACCGGGAAGGAATTCTGGAGGAGTAAGGTAGTCTTAAGAACGGTAAAATATGTAAAAGTGTCATATAATGACGACCGGACTAAAATTTATTAAGTCCGGTCGGATTGCTTTTAAGGGCATGTATTTTTCGGCACAAGGAAATTTACAAGAATAAGCGAAATATAAGTCAGGCGGTGAGAAAATGAAAAAATTTTCTATTAAAATTTATCCAGAGAATGTTGAGCTACAAGCGGAAGAAAATGCTACGCTAAAAGATGTTTTTATTGAAAATGGTATAAAGTTTGATTTTCCCTGTGGCGGAGTGGGGAAATGTAAAAAATGCAAGGTAAAAATTTTAAAGAATAACGGTTTGGAAGAAGAGGTTTTGGCCTGTCAAACAAAGGTAGAAAGTGACTTAGTAATTAACCTTCAACAGCGGGAACAAAAACACCATATTTTAAACGAAGGGGTTAACCGGCAAATTGAGTTAAAGCCTCTGGTAAGGAAAATTTACGTGGAATTACCTAAACCCACATTAGAAGATAATCGCCCTGACTGGACCCGCCTCAAAGAGACCCTGGGTAGAGCAGATTTAAAAACCAAGGTTAATTTGCTGCAAGAGCTACCGGAAAAGCTTCGGGAAAGCGACTTTAAAGCTACTATTGTCTTAACCGAGGATGAAGTTTTAGCGGTGGAGCCCGGGGATACAACGGATAGATTGCTGGGGATGGCTTTTGATATTGGTACTACAACTGTAGTGGGATATCTTTTGGATTTAAATACGGGTAAGGAGTTAGCCCATGTTTCCGCTCTAAACCCGCAAACCAAATACGGCGCGGATGTTATTTCGCGGATTACTTTTGCATCACAGGAAAAAGATGGTTTAGAAAAATTACACCAGGAAATTATTAATGAAATTAATAATTTAGTAGCAAAAGCTACAGAGCAAGCTGGACATACCCCACAAGATATCTATGCCATTACTATTGCGGGAAATACCACCATGCATCATTTGTTTTTAAAAATACCTCCGGAAAATTTAGCAAAAGCTCCCTATGTGCCGGTGGTAAAGGAACCGATTAGGGCCGACGCAGGGGAGTTAAAAATTAATATTAATCCGGCAGGAAAGGTATTTGTACTCTCCAATATTGCCGGGTTTGTTGGAGCTGATACGGTGGCAGCGGCCCTTGTCGCTGAGATGGATCAAAAAGAGAAACTTACTCTCTTAATAGATATCGGAACCAACGGTGAAATGGTTTTAGGAACCGGTGAAAAGCTCTTTGCCTGTTCTGCAGCAGCAGGACCTGCCTTTGAAGGTGCCCAGATTGCCTGCGGAATGCGGGGAGCAGAAGGGGCTATTGATCATCTGACGATAGGTGAAGAATTATTTTATAGCGTAATAGGGGAGGTAGAGCCCCTGGGCATTTGCGGTTCTGGACTTTTAGACATAGTAGCGGAGCTTCTTAATATTGGGATTATTGACGAAAATGGTCGACTATTACCGCCGGAGAAAATAAGCGATCCCATCGGGCAAAGATACCGGGAACGAATTATTGAAATTAATGGAATACGTGCTTTTGTGGTTGCAAATGGACCACGGGGAGAAAAAATTTACATTACCCAGAAAGACATTCGGGAGCTTCAATTAGCCAAGGGAGCAATAGCGGCAGGAATTGAAATATTGCTAAAGGAGTATGGTGCCGATGTAAAAGATATTGAAGAGGTACAGCTTGCCGGAGCATTTGGCAACTATTTAAAACCACGGAGTGCCTGCCGTACAGGGCTAATTCCCCGAGAATTAGAGGCGAAAATTAAGGGAATAGGTAATGCTGCTGGTGCGGGGGCAAAGCTTGCCCTGTTGTCGGAAAAAGAGTTTCAGCGGGCGGTTTCCCTGGGACAAAAAATTAAATATATTGAGCTTAGTGCTCGCAGTGATTTTACAGCGATTTTTGCGCACAGGTTAAGATTTTAGGAGGATTCTGATGACAACTTCCCGGGAACGAGTAGCAAAAGCGATTAAAGGTGAAGTACCCGATAAAATTCCCAAAGGGGAACTTCTAATTGAGGAGCGGGTTATAAAAAAGTTTTTGGGGAAGGATAGAGTTGGTTTTGAGGAGCGATATAAGTTTATTAATGAACTGGAGCTTGATTTAGTAACTATTGTAGCCAGCGATCTGGATGAGATGGTTTTAGGGGAAATAAAAAAATGGGTTAATACTTCTTTATTTGTTTTTGCCCTTCTTGATGGTCCTTTTGAGACGGGTTTAAAGAACTATGGTTTTCAAAGGTATTTCTTGATGTTTAAAAAAGAAAGGAAAGAATTAAAAGACTTTATCGGGAGGTGGGAAGAAAAAGCTTTAAGGGAAATACATGAGCTTTGGAAAATGAAAGTTGATGGGATTGTTTTAGCCGATGATGTAGCTTATAATAAGGGGCTTCTAATTAGTCCTCAGGATTTAAAGGAATATTTTTGGTTAAGTTACGAAAAAATTATAGCATTTGGAAAAAAGGAAGGGTTATTTTACTTTTTTCATTCCGATGGCAATTACCGGGTTATCCTACCAGATTTAATTAACCTTGGTTTTGCGGGGATTCATTGCTTGGAGCGGCAGGCGGGGATGGAAGCGGAAGAAATCCAAAAGGAGTTTGGAGAAGCGCTGTGTCTCTGGGGCCACCTTACAACTGAAGATATCGTTAAAGCTAAAAACCCCCGGGAAAAAGAGCAGCTAAAGTTTTCGATTGATGAATTAGGGTATAGAGGAAGATTTATCTTAGGTACAAATACCGGCTTGTACGATGGGATAGATTTGGAAGGAATTAAAATTCTTTATCGAAGTTTTTAGGCAAAGGGGGAGTTATAAAAAAATGGAAGCAGAACAATTAACCTCATTAAGGTTCCGGAATATTGGGCTGATTTTTATTCTTGGGACCCTTACGGCGTTTGCTCCTTTATCCATAGATATGTACCTTCCATCCCTGCCGTCACTGGCACGGGATCTTCATACCCATGCCTCACTGGTGCAGCTAAGTTTAACTGCATGTTTGGTAGGTTTAGCAATAGGGCAGCTTATTTTTGGCAGCCAAAGTGATATTTACGGCCGCCGGCCCTTGCTTATTTGGGGTTTGTTTTTTTACACCCTTTCTTCCTTTTTGTGTGCCGTAAGCACCTCGGTTTACTTTTTAATAGCTCTACGTTTTGTTGAAGGCTTTACAGGAGCAGCGGGGATAGTGATTGCCAGGGCGGTGGTGCGGGATTTATACAACGGAGTGGAAATGATGCGGTTTACGGCAAATCTGATGCTGATAAATGGTCTTGGTCCCATCGCAGCTCCGGTTATTGGGGCGGAACTTTTGAGATTTACTTCCTGGCGGGGTGTATTTGTGGTTCTTGGGTTAGTTGGTTTGTTAATGCTTTTGGCGGTTTATTGGTATCTTCCGGAAACCTTACCACCGGATCGGCGGCTTAAAGCTGGATTGGGAACTACTTTAAAAACTTATCAAAAGCTATTAAAGGACAGGAGTTTTCTCGGTTATGCCTTGCCACAGGGTTTGGTTTCTGCAGCGATGTTTGCTTATATTGCGGGATCTCCCTTTGTCATTCAAAACATTTATGGTGCATCGCCGCAGTTTTTTAGCCTCATTTTTGCTACGAACGGCTTGGGGATAATCTTAGCGGGGCAGCTTGCCGGTAGACTTGCTGGAAAAATAAGCGGGGAAAGACTTTATAAACTGGGGCTGTATGGGGCTTTTGGTGGCGGGATGGGACTTTTAATTGCGATTTTAATCAAAACGAAATTATTTTTCGTTTTGCTACCTTTGTTTTTTGTGGTAAGTATGGTTGGTGTTGTAGGTACTGCGGGTTCGGCCCTGGCATTGGAAAATTATGGGGAACTTGCCGGAAGTGCCTCGGCCTTTTTGGGATTATTAGCGTTTGTCCTTGGGGCTGCGGCTGCTCCTTTGGTAGGGCTTGGGGGAAAGCGTATGGATTTTTCGATGGCGATAGTTATTATGGTTTTAGAAACTTTTTCCCTTGGATTATATCATATAAATCGGAGATCTAAATTATGAGGTAACAAATTCCAAGAGCGAGAAGAAATTGTGGGTGTCCTTCTTTTTAGGCTTTTTAGTCAATTCCACTTTAATAACACTCGAGGGATGCCCCCTTTTTTAATTCTTAATTTAACAAAAAATATTATGGATAATTCTACGCAAAATTATGAATATTTTTTATTGACAGAAATAAATTTATAATGTATGCTTAAATTAAGAATAATGTCTATACATGTAGAGTACATTTTTAATACTAAGATGTATATACAAATATATATTAATATATAAGTACATAAATAATGTGAAACATTTTGTAATTCCGTATCGCAGCGCCCCGGAATATTGAGGCAGTAAAGTTTTTTGGAAAATATTAAAATTTTTTGAAAGATCAATTAAAAGGGGGGGAGAATGAAAAGTTAAGCAAAAATTTGTTGAAATCTTATCATTATTTCCAAGGGGGGAAAACGTGAAAAAGCCCTTAAGTAAAGCGATAAAAACGTTTTATGGGATTGGGGATCTTGGGTTTACATTGATGGCCAGTGTTGAACTTTTTCTTTTTGTATTCTTTCTAACGGATGTCGCAAAATTTTCACTATCTACAGTTGCTTTAATTGGCTCGGTTACAAGTATTGTTGATGCTATCTTATCACCTTTTTATGGGGCGATAATAAGTGGGACAAAGCCTCTTAAGTGGGGGCGCAATCGTTCTTGGCTATTAATTGCACCGCCAATTGTAGTTTTACTATATATGTTTCAATTTACAAAAATTGGACCAGAATCTACAGCAGCTGTAATTGTTTGTTTAGGGTTTATTTTAAGCCACATTATTTGGAATATTGCCTGGGTTGCAAATGTTTCGTTAATTCCGGTTTTAGCCAATAATCCGGATGAAGGTGCCCTCCTAGCATCTCGTAGGGCTACTTATACAGCAATGGCTGGCATTGTATTTTCCTATACAGGGCCTCCGCTGGCAATTTATCTTGGTAAAGTCACCGGAAACCAAATTATGGGGTATACATTATTAGCAGGGATTATGGCTTTGGTTATGTTGATAGGTTATTGGATAGTTTTTAAAATTACCGATGGCTATGAATTAGCTGGTGATAATGAGGGTAGTAGTAATGTTCCGGTTCAAAAAGTTTCGTTTAAAAGTATGTTAAATAGCCTTTTACAAAACCCGCCTCTTATTGTCCTGCTAATTGTGGACTTTCTTAGAAATATGGGTCTTTTCATTACGACGGCAGCTACGGCGTATTACTTTACCTATGTGGCCAATAATATGTCGTTATTACCAACTTACTTACTATTAGCGGGGATTGCCCAAACTGTTGGTTCGTATCTAGCCGGTTTCCTGGGACAGAAATTTTCGTCACGAACAAGTTCAATTTTTGGTTTAGTTTTTGCGGGGATTGGGCTGATAATTTGTAAATTTGTGGGATTAAATTTGGTCTTGTTCTTTGTCTTTGCTTTGGTTGCAAATATCTTCCTGGGGATTGTTTATTCAGTTATTGTAAGTTTATATTCGGAAGTTTCAGTTTATGCTCAGTGGAAAACCGGAGAAGATACATCGCCCTTTGTTATGGGTTTAATGAATTTAGCCTTAAAAGCAGCCGTTATTTCCCGCGGGACGGTAATACCGTTTGTTTTAGGAGCGGCGGGTTTTGTGGCAGGGACTGATCCGACAACCGCAACTTTAGAACTAAAAAATGCTGTTATCAATGTGTTTGTATTTATTCCGGGAGTATTGTCGTTGGTGGCTGGTTTAATTTTGGCTTTGGGCTATAAATTAACCAAGGAACAAGTAATTCAATTCCAAAAGGAAATAAATCAAAAATTACAAAAAATAACATAAGGAGGGTGTAAAAATGTTAGATAAGATATTTAATTTGATTGTGGAATTGGAAGAGGATGAAGCGATAGGACTTGCTAAAAAGTATATCGAGGAAGGGGGTAACCCGCAAAAACTTCTTGAAGCATGTGGAAATGCCATGGGAGAAATTGGACAAAGGTTTGAAAAAGGGGAATATTTTTTATCAGAACTTATTCTTGCTGGAGACATATTTAAGAGCATTATGGAATTTACGTTACCCAAGCTAAAACAAGGAGAAGTGACGAAAGTTGGGAAAATGGTCCTTGGTACCGTGCATGAAGATGTACACAATATTGGTAAGGACATCTTTAAAGTATTTGCAGAAGCGTCAGGCTTTGAGGTTATAGATATTGGCATTGATACACCGCCAGAAAAGTTTGTCGAAGCAGTTAAAGAACATAAACCAGATATAGTTGGAATGTCATGCTTGATAACTGCGGGTGTAAGTTCCATGAAAAAAACGGTTGATGCTTTAAGGGAAGCAGGTCTTAGAGATAAAGTTAAAATTATAATCGGCGGTGGGAGAGTAGATGAGGGAGTAAAAGAATTTGCCGGGGCAGATGCTTGGGCTGATGATGCGGCTAAAGGAGTAAGGCTTTGTAAAGAATTATTGGGGCTGGAGGGATAGGAGATGAAAAATCCACAGGAATTGGCTAATAAACGATATGAGCGTATTATGAAAGCTATTAATCTTGAAGTGCCAGATAAAGTTCCGGTGGTTGGTTTTGGAGGAGATGTAGTTGCGGCATATGCTGGTATCAATCAATATGAATTTTGTTATGATTACGAAAAGGCCGCTGTGGCCATAGAAAAATTTTTACGGGATTTCCCCTTTGATTGGTCTTTAGCGATGATTCCAGGCTTGGATGGAAGGCCATTTTGTGTGGCCTTTTCGGATTTTGAAGACATTACTGTGAACACTACTTTTATTACCGGGCCAATGCATGATGCCTTAGGAGATAAATACTACCGCTATCCTGGAAGAGAAATAAGTGTAGATTCTTCGCCGCAATTTATTGGTGGAACTTTTATGGAAGAGAGTGAATACGACAAGTTAATTGAAAATCCCGTAAAATTTATTGCGGAAACGGTTTTACCAAGAGCATGCACAAATCTTGAAACTCCGGAAAAAGCTAAGGGAGCATTAGTTAGATTTGGAGTGGAAATTGATCGTTTTTTCAATGCGGTAATGAGAATTGGTGGGATTTCGGCTGAATTGGGCTACCCATCGATTCCTATAGGTGGGGCTTATGCACCCTTAGATATCATCAGTGATTATTTACGCGGGGTGGAAAATCTTTTGCGGGATATTAGGAAATATCCGGATAAGGTGAAAAAAGCTACTGAGGCTCTGGTGGAACCAATTGTAAATTATGCATTGGCGCATAAAAAGTTTGGCATGAATTTGCTATTAATTCCTTTACACTTAAATGAATATCTTTCCCCAAAACTTTATAAAGAATTTTACTGGCCGACTCTTAAAGAAGTTATTTTAAGAATTGTTGATGCAGGCATGAAGGCGTTAGTTTTCTTTGAAGGACGTCATGATGCCCATTTAGAAACGATTCTTGAACTTCCTAAAGGTTGGGGCATTGCTTATTTTGAAAAGACTGACATTATTAAAGCAAATAATTTGTTAAAAGGGCATACTTGTGTAATGGGGGGCATTCCGATAAGTTTAATCGTTGGTGGTACCCCGGCTTCAATTGATGAATATATTCGGAATCTTTTAGAACAAGTTAAGCCCGGAGGTGGCTTTATATTAGCGCCAGGCGTGGCAACGGCTCCGCGGGAAACTCCTTTAGAAAATATTCGGGCATTAATTGAAGCTGTAGAAAAATATGGTTAAATTGACGGGGAACCGTTTAATTTAACGTCGGTGCCCTTAAAAACAGCTTGCGGGGCAATTTGAAGGAATATTGTATACCTTATCTATTACGGTTGACGTGAAAAACTGTTCATGGCAAAATAAAAATTAAGAACGATGCAGTGCTGCATCGAGAGCGATGAAGCCTTTTGGAGAGTGTTCCAAAAGGCTTTTTTGCATTTACAGGCAGTGAAGCCTCTGATGAAGGGTCCGGCGCCGCCCTTTATCAGGGGCTAAATTTTTTAGGAGGTGGTTTTGGTGAAAAAAATTGAAGCTTTAATAAGACCCCAGAAGCTTAATGAAGTAAAAGAGGCTCTTAATAAATTGGGTATTTCTGGAATGACGGTAACAGAAGTGGTAGGCTGCGGGCAACAAAAAGGGCAGAAGGAAATTTACCGGGGGTTTGAGTACGAGATTAACCTTCTGCCTAAAGTAAAAATTGAAATTGTAACCATAGATAATATGGTGGAAGAAATAATACGCATAATATCCGATGTGGCAAGAACGGGAGAAATTGGTGATGGGAAGATTTTTGTTTATGACGTTTTAGATTCGGTACGCATAAGAACGGGTGAACGGGGTATTGCTGCTATAACTTCGCCAAAGGAGGGGGAAAGATGAAGAAAAAATTTTTAACTTTGCTTTTGGGGCTAATCTTTTTACCTGGATTATCTTTGGCGGGAGAGCCAGGGTATAACCCCGGGGATGTTACCTTTGTACTACTTTCAGCGGCATTGGTATTTTTAATGACTCCGGGACTTGCCCTGTTTTATGGTGGAATGGTACGCCGGAAAAATGTATTAAATACGGTAGCGATGAGCTTTATTGCGATAGTGGTGGTTTCACTGCAATGGATTTTAATAGGCTATACCCTTTCTTTTGGGAATGATGTAAAAGGAATTATTGGAGATTTTTCTTACCTTGGCTTAAAAAATGTAATGAATATTACCGTTTCTAATCTTCCGGGATATGTGTTTTCAGTGTTTCAGTTAATGTTTGCCATCATAACCGCAGCTATTATTTCAGGTTCGGTGGTAGAAAGGATGAGCTTTGCTGCCTGGATCTTATTTATTGCTCTCTGGACGACATTAGTCTATGACCCCCTTGCCCACATGGTCTGGGGTGGTGGGATCCTCTTTAAGCTTCCGGCATTGGATTTCGCTGGAGGAACGGTAGTGCATATAAGTTCGGGAGTGTCGGGGCTGGTAGCTGCTCTCATTCTAGGAAAAAGAAAAGAAAAAGAAACGGCTCCACTTATGCCGCACAACTTACCCCTTACTATTTTAGGAGCAGGGCTTCTCTGGTTTGGCTGGTTTGGCTTTAATGCGGGAAGTGCGCTGGCGGCTAATAACCTTGCGGCGCTGGCGTTTATTAACACCAATACTTCGGCGGTAATGGCAGCATTGGCCTGGGCTTTAACCGAGTGGCTCCATCGGCGGAAAGTAACAGTATTAGGTATCGCCACCGGGGCAGTGGCGGGGCTGGTGGCGGTAACTCCGGCAGCGGGTTATGTCACTCCAGCATCTTCCGTGGTAATTGGATTTATTGGTGGGGTATTAGTATATATAGCGGTTGGTATCTTAAAAACAAAGTTTGGCTATGATGACTCTTTAGATGCCTTTGGTTGTCATGGGGTTGGAGGTATCTGGGGAGCAATTGCAACTGGCATTTTTGCCAGCAAAGCTGTAAACCCGGCGGGAGCCGATGGAGTACTTTACGGAAATTTTGGTCAACTATTGAACCAGTTAGCTGGAGTAGGATTAGCGATAGCTTTAGCGGTAGTTGGGACGGCCATAATTTTAAAGCTAATTGGTATTTTCCTGCCGCTTAGGGTAAAGGAGGAAGTGGAAAGCATGGGTTTGGACCTTACTGTTCACGGAGAAGATGCGTATAAAGATTTGGTTTTTTCCGGGAAATCTGTGCCGTTTTTATAATAAATAAAAGGCAGGCAAAAACAGTGGGTTTATACACGTCCAAATCTCCTTTTACATTAATTTGGCGGCGTATCTGGGATACTTTTTTTACGGTGTACACCTTTAATCCCTCCGCCTTTTTGAACTGGTCAAGACTTAGTAGACACAAAAAGTTCTCAGACAAACCCCTGTTCAATTTTGTATTGAACGGGGGTTTTGTAATTTAGGGCAAACGAAGGTCTTTCTGTATTATAAAAATTAATAGCTTTTTCTATAGTTTTACGCAAATCATTAGAATGGGAATAATTAAAATCGTATTTTAGGATATAAACCAACCCAAAAAAACTTTCCATAACAGCATTGTCTCTTAGATTTGAGTATTACAGCTCTAACTGGTCGATAGCCATAAGATGAGTGTTTACTATGTATTTCTTTAACTAGATTATCAAGACTAGCCTGTTGAAGTTGGTAGCGGTTTAAATTATCTTTTCTACCTAACCACTTATAGTAGCCTGATCTTGATACACCGAATAATTCGCAAAGCCATTCTACTGAGAATTTTTCTTTTAGTTTATTGATGCAGCTAAAATAATACCGCTTTACTTCTTTCGTTGGGCTATTATACAAAAAAAGATAGTAGACTTTTTATGTCTACTATCTTTATACCAGTTCAAGCAAAATCCTCGCTTTTTAGTTTTTGGCTGTTTGTTCTAAATTTTTAATGCGAGCATGTTTATTGCCATAACCAAGATAAATTATTAAACCAATTATTAACCAAACAATGAAGCGAATTATTGTTATTTTTGGCAAGCTTATAATTAATGCTAATGAGCCCAAAATACCGATTGGTCCAATAATCCAGATGGCCGGAACGCGGAAGAGGCGCTTGGCATCAGGCTTAGTATAGCGCATGACCATTACGCTTAAAGTTGTTAAGGCAAAGGCGGTTAAGCCACCAATGTTAGCTAATTCTGCTAATTCGCCGATGGATAAAACGCCACCTAAAATCAGTGCTGTTCCAAAAATTATTATGGAAGAAACGATTGGAACCCGAGTTTTGGGATGAACTGTAGCAAATTTTTCAGGTAAAAGACCGTCCCGGCTCATTGCAAAAAGAATCCGAGTCGAACTTAAACCATTACCAAGCATTGTAGCAATCAAACCAAAAATAACTGCAACGGAAATCATAGCTCCGCCCCACTGTACGCCAACTTGTTGAAGGGCAAAGGCGGCAGGATCGGGAACATCAAGTTTGGTAAAGCTAACCATACCGGTTAAGACAGTTGACACTGCAATATAAAGGAAGGTGATAGCACCAATACCACCTATTAAAGCAAAGGGAATACTTTTTTGTGGGTCTTTAACTTCTTCAAGAACGGTAGTTACCCCGTCAAAACCTGTGTAAGCAAAAAAGGTAAGGGCTGCTCCGGTTAAAACGCCTCCCCAGCCAAACGGAGTGAAAGGATGCCAGTTTTCAGGTTTAATATGGAAAATACCGATTGCCAGGAAGACGATAATTGCCAAGACTTTGGCTCCGGTAAATAAAGCGTTCGAACGTCCGACGGCTTTAATACCGCTTAAAGCAATGCTTGCAACAATAAGAATACCGATTATGGCAGGAATATTAACTATTCCTCCATGAGCAATGTCTTGGCTAAAGGCTGTAGGGATATTTATGCCAATAGATTTAAGGAGAGAAGTTACGTACCCACCCCAACCAACAGAAACCGTACTGGTAACAACGGTAAATTCAAATAATAAGTCCCAACCAACAATCCAGGCGATAATCTCACCCAATGCTACATATGAGTAAGTATAAGCGCTACCTGCAACGGGTACGAGGGAAGCAAATTCAACGTAAGCTAGGCCTACTGCGATAGAGATAATACCACCAATTAAGAATGATACGATAACACCAGGACCTGCGTGTTTGGCAGCGGTTACTCCTGGTAAAACGAAAATTCCGGCGCCGATTGTAGCCCCAAGAACCAGCAGTAATAGCTCCCATGGACCAAGGGCACGATTTAACCTATACTTTTCTTCTTCAGCCAGTTCTTTTGCTTGTTCAATTGTTTTTTTGCGAAAAATATCCATTTTCTCTCCTCCCCCTTGCTAAATTTTTGTTTAAGCTTAACCTTTCCCGAAAAAACATTTTTTATGCTTGGTAAAGCACCTCCTTTGTAAGTTATTTAAAATAAATTTAATTTACTTAACACAATATTAACATAAAAATAAAATTTTTAAAACTTTAAATATATTCATTATTATTTAAAAATTTAAATTAAAATGTCTTAATGAGCGTTTAATTTTGTGTAAAGTTTGGATTTTTAAAAATTAAGTAATTCTAAATTCATTTTGCACATACAATAACAATCTTTTTAATTATTATCTAAATTTTAAGAAAATAAAAAATATATTAAATTAGAATATTTTGGGAATTTAGCGTTAATTAGTGGTAATGATAAGCTTGATTGCTTATAATCATAATGTAGATGTTTAAAATTTATAAGCAAAAGTTTAGGAGGAATTATGACCAGGCGGGAAGAAGAAATACTCACGTTGATTCGAGAGAATCCTTTTATCAATCAGGAAGAAATTGCCCGCAGTTTAGGAATTGCCCGATCCAGTGTAGGGGTGCATATTGCTAACTTGATGAAAAAGGGTAAAATTAAAGGACGGGGCTATATCTTAGCCTCCGATGAGCCGGAAGTAACGGTAATCGGCGGTGCCAACATAGATATTTGCGGTTACCCTTTTAAAGAACTTAAAATGCGGGACTCTAATCCCGGCTTGGTAAAAATGAGTTTGGGGGGTGTAGGGCGAAATATTGCGGAAAACCTTGCCCGTCTTGGCGTGACTACAAGATTAATTACTGCCGTAGGCGGTGATTTTTACGGAAAGTACATCCTGGAAAAATGCCGGGAAGTGGGGTTAAATACCGACGAAATTTTAATCATCGCAGGGGAAAACTCTTCGGTTTATCTTTCTGTCATGGATGGGCAGGGGGATATGGCAGTAGCGGTAGCCGGGATGGAAATTTTGGAGCATTTAACTTTAGATTATTTTAAAAAGAAGCTACCCATTATAGGGTCATCGAAAGTTTGTGTGGTTGATACTAATCTTCCTCTTAAAACCCTGGAGTATTTACTAGAAAATGTCCGCGGAACAGCTTTTTTTGTAGATGGTGTGTCTGCGGCCAAGGCGGTGAAACTTAAGGAGCTAAGAGGAGAGTATTTTGCCGTAAAACTAAATAAAATAGAAGCAGCTGAGGTTACCGGAGAAGATTTAGATCGTGATGCGGGACTTAGAAAGGCAGCAAACTATTTTTTACGAAAAGGGGTTAAGCAAGTCTTTTTTACCCTTGGGGCTGAAGGGGTGTTTTACAGCAATGGGGAAAGCCAGGAAAAGGTAGTTTTACCACAGGTAGAGCCGGTAAATGCTACCGGAGCAGGGGATGCCTTTACTGCCGCTTTGGTTTACAGTTATTTACGTGGTTTTGATATAGATAGAACAGCGAAGTTTGCTGCGGCAATGGCTGTATTAACTTTAATGGCAGAAGAGGCGGTAAATCCAGAAATAGCGGAAGAAAAAATAATAAATAAAATGGAGGTGTTGGGATTATGTTAAAATATCTTGAAATAAGTAAGGAAGTTCAGGATGCCTTAAATAATGGGCAGGCAGTAGTTGCCTTAGAGTCTACAATTATTTCCCACGGTATGCCTTATCCGGAAAATGTTGAAACGGCGTTGACGGTGGAAAAAATAATTCGGGAAAATGGAGCTGTGCCGGCGACCATTGGGGTAATTGGTGGTTGCCTTAAAGCAGGGCTTACCGCCAGGGAAATCGAATATCTTGGCAAAAAAGGACAGGAAGTTTTAAAGGTAAGCCGTCGAGATCTTCCCTATGTGGTAGCAAAAGGCTTAGATGGGGCAACCACAGTTGCTTCTACCATGATAATTGCTGAAATGAGTGGAATTAAAGTTTTTGCTACTGGAGGAATAGGTGGGGTGCACCGGGGAGGAGAACAAAGCTTTGATATCTCGGCGGACCTGCAGGAGTTGTCTAAGACTAACGTTGCTGTAGTTTCAGCGGGGGTAAAGTCAATCTTGGATATTGGTCTTACCCTTGAATATTTGGAAACCTACGGGGTACCGGTGATTGGTTTTGGAACCGATGAGTTTCCGGCTTTTTATACCAGGAAAAGTGGTTATAAAGTAAATTTTACTGCCGATACCCCTGAAGAACTCGCCCGAATTATTAAGGTTAAGTGGGACTTAGGCTTAAAGGGTGGTGTGGTAGTGGCTAACCCTATTCCCGAAGAATACTCTTTAGATAATGAGGAGATTTCCCGGGCTATAGACAGTGCAGTTTTGGAAGCGGCCGAAAAAGGGGTAAAAGGTAAGGAAGTAACACCCTATCTTTTGGCAAGAGTCAAAGACATTACCGGTGGTAAAAGCTTGGAAGCTAATATTCAGCTGGTGTTAAACAATGCCCGGTTGGCTGCAAAAATTGCCGTAGCTTTAAGTAGAATTTAGGGACAGTCCCCGAATTATCCTTGTACGGTAATTTTAGGGACTGTCCCTATTTTTACCTCTTTTACCCTGGAGTTTTTGTTTTATAATAGGCTTAAAAGGGGGAAAATACAATGATACCTGAAATAGTTTTTAAACCAGGGTTTTACCTGGTGGGAATAAAATATGAGGGGCGTAATGAAAACGAAGAGATTTCAGAATTGTGGAAAAAGTTTAATTTGCGGATTTCCGAGATAAAAAGTAAGGTTAGCAATAATGAACGTTTTGGCCTTAATATTTATGGTGAAAAATTTTTAGCCACTGGAGAATTTACTTACCTGGCTGCGGTGGCAGTTGAAAAAATAGAAGAAGTGCCTGAGGGCATGGCAGTGGCAGCATTAGACCCAGCTAAATATGCGGTCTTTACCTTGCCGGGCCAGCGGGAGAAGTTACCAAAATTGATTCATGATATTTACTGTCGCCACTTAAAAAAACATGGTCTTAAACCTGTTGGCAATTATGATTTTGAGTTTTATACCGGTAAAGATTTGATATATTTTTATGTACCGATAGAATATGGAAAAAGAGGTTAAATAGGCTTATGAGTAAGCAAAAAATTATTGACGGCCATGTTCATTTACTGCCGGATAAATTATTAAGGGCAATTTACCGGTGGTTTGAGGAAAATTTGGGCTGGGAAATGCCTTTTCACTATGACCTTGAAGGTTACCTTAGCTACTTAGGAGAATTGGGAATATCTGAGGTAATGGCTTTAGGGTATGCCCATAAAGCGGGGATGAGCGGGGGTTTAAATGAGTGGTTATTTAACGCTAAAGAAAAGTATCCCTGGATTAGGCCTTACTTAGCTGTCCACCAGGATGACCTGGAAAAAGGGAAAATGGTTCGAGAATACTTAAGTAAAGGATTTTTAGGGGTAAAAGTTCACTGCTTTGTGCAAAAAGTGGGAGCCGATGACCCCAGGTTTTTTGAGGTATTTAAAATTTTAGCGGAAGAAGAAAAGGGGTTGGTCCTTCATGGCAGCGGTATGCCGATAACAGCGGAATTTGTTAATCCGGATCAGGTAAAAAAACTTCTTAAAGCTTTTCCGGGGATGAAAATTATGGTAGCTCATCTGGGTTTGCCCGATTATTTAAAAGAGTATTTGAGATTGGTCGATAAATATGAAAACCTCTGGTTGGATACGGCTTATGTGCTGGGAAATCCCAAGTTTAATAATAAGGGCTTACGAACGGTTTTTCTTAATTATGCGGAAAGGATTATTTATGGCAGTGACTTTCCCATTATGGATTATTCTCCCAAGCGCGCTTTAGAGGAGCTTTATTCCTTTAATCTGGGCCAGGAAAAAGAAGATTTAATCTTATATAAAAATGCCGAAGAGTTTATGGGGAGGTAGGTTATAGCATGCGGGAATTACGGCGTAAAGACCGGGCTTTGCCTGAAGCTCTGGCAGAGTTGATATTAACGGATGGAGAATACGGGGTTTTGGCTACAGCGGGAAAGGAATACCCTTATGCGGTACCGTTAAATTATGTTTATAAAAATGGGGCAATTTATTTTCATTCAGCTTTGGAGGGGCAGAAACTTGACCTTTTAAAAGAGAATCCCCGGGTAAAGACACAAAGAATTATCAGGAATGGTTTAAAAAAGCAGAAAGTGATTTTAAAGGAGATATCCGGCCTTAGATCTATTGATTGTAAGTTTGGAAGAAATAGAAGAGTGTTTAAATATTGTTGAAAAAATAAAAGGGTTTATTTTAAAAATTTTACACCAAGAAGGTGAAAAAGATGTTTAAAAAAATTTTAGTGGGGATTGACGGCTCGGCGATGGGCGATAAAGCCTTTAATACTGCTTTAACGCTTGCTAAGGGGTGGGGAGCAGAACTATTTTTGGTTCATGTAATGCCCATGCCTACCTTACCCAATGTTTTTCCTCCGGGGGCGATTGCATATGTGCCCGAGTCGGTTTTGCAGGATTTAACCCGGGAGATTAAAGAAAAAGCGGAGAAAACTCTTGAGGAAAGACTTAACCAAGTAAAGGAAAAGGGAGTTACCGGGCAAATTAAGGTTTTAAAAGGGGAGCCAGCCAGTGCCATTGCTAGTTTTGCCCAGGAGGAGGGAATAGATTTGATAGTAGTTGGGAGTAGGGGAATTTCCGGGGTTAAGGAATTGATGCTGGGAAGCGTGAGCCATAAAATATCCCAGCTTGCCCGCTGTCCGATTTTGATTGTAAAGTAGTTAGTAATGAGTAACCGAGGTTCTATGAGGGTATATTTAGAGAAGTGGTCTTGGTGACCACTTCTCTGATTTATAAAGGGAGAATAGAATAACGAATGCGCAAAAAGGGACTTGGACCCTAAAAAAGGTCTTACTGAAATGCTAAAAGGTGGCGTCACCATGGATATGACTCCCGAACAAGCAAAAATTACTGAGGCAGCAGGGGTTTGCGCGGTGATGGCGTTAGAAAGGGGTCCTACAGATATTTGGGTTGCGAGTGGGGTGGCCATTATGGCAATTTTACGAATAAGAACTGTTTCGTTTTTTTACGTTACTTAACGTTTGAAAATTTTGCAGGTCACAAACTCATTTGAAAAATTACCTTTTTTAGGGCTTCTAAGTCCTTTACAAAAATGCTCTTTTTGCTTACTTTAATAATTTTTTGGGCCTCAAAATCTTTTATTAAAGTAGCCAGCGTTTGCCTGGTAGTTCCAATCAAGTAGGCCAGTTCCTCCCTGGTCAAACCGGTAGGCACCAGAATGCCCTCATCCTGGTGTACGCCCCGGTTGAGTGCCCATTGATATAAAAGATTGGCCAAGCGAATTTTGGCTTCCATAAAAACCATTCGCTCAATTACATCCAAGGAGTGTTTTAATGCGTCTCCCAATACCCGGACCAACCCGTACATTAGCTCAGGATACCTTAGCAACATTTCCTGGAATGCCTCTAACGGTACCAGCAGTATAACCGAGTCCTCAAGAGCCTGGCCAAAAGCACGGGTGTGGCCGCAAAAAATATCGCCCGTATCCAGTATCGTTAGGATAAACTCCTTACCGTCGGGATAAGTGAGAAAGACCTTGATTCGGCCTTTGGTAACTAGAAAAATATCGTTGGGATAGATTCCTGGGGAAAAGGCTATTTCTTTTTTCTTAAGGTAAATCTCTTTAAAACTGGGGATAAACTCCTTAAGCTGGTCTATAGATAATTTACCGAGCAATTTATTATTTGTTATTAAACCAAAACTGCGCATTAAAATCGCCCCCTGCAGCTATTATACCACCCTGTTTGACTTCCTAGGTACTCAGTATAGCTTTGCAAAAAAATCCCTCCTTAGCGGAGGGATATAACAATGTTATGGCCCAAAACCGTTTCTAAAATTTCTAGCATGGTAATCCCAGGCCGGCCCGGCGTTCGTTGATAGCTGCAAGGAGCTTATTGGCTGCTGCTTCGGGATCGAGTTCGACAATAAAGTAGCCTCCGGTTATCTCTTTGACGCTGTTCGTAAGGATTTGGGTCACCGGTAAACTGCCTGTAACTGGCGGTATCACACCGATATGAGTAGGTAGGCCTATGGTTACGGCCCAGGTGCCGATCGCCACAGCCTTTTCATGCATAGCTTCAGGGGCTGAGGCTACAACCGGAAGCCTATCCATATCTACACTCAGCCGATTGGCTAAAGCGGCCACTAAAGCTACTGCCCGGGAGTTGTCCACACAGGAACCCATATGGAGGACCGGGGGCAGAGGGCCACCTAAACCGTTAGCTTCCCCAATGGCAGTCAGTACCGCTTTAAGGCCGTTACCACACAGCTCTTCTACGTTTGCCGGGTCCATAAAGCCGTGACGCATCAGAGCACCGGCACCGCAGCCGGTGGCTACTACGAGGACATTCTCTTTGAGAAGTTTGCGGGCGATAGTGATGAAATTTTGGTCTTGGGGAACTTTGACGTTGTTACAACCGGCAAAGAGACAAACACCCCGGATATTACCGTTAACTACATTATCAATTAACGGTTTCAACGGGTCATTGGCGTCCAGTTTGCTGAGAGCATTGATGATGGCTTCCGTAGAAAATCCTGCAACTACCTTAGTTTTTATATTGGGAATTTCTACCGGTTTCCCTTTGCGCCGTTTAAAAGTATCGATGGCCAGGCGAAGGATTTGCTTGGCATTTTCAACGGCAGTTTCTTCGGCAAAATTCACGTGTGTTGCCCCGGTAATTTTTGACATTTCCATAGTGGTGATAACGGTGGTTCCGGTACATTCGGCTATGGTAGCCACGGAAGGTTGAATACATTGATAATCAAGAATCATGGCATCCAGGGCGCCGGTGACCATAGCCATTTCCTGGCTTACCGAGTGAGTGCAGGCGGGGATGCCGTGGCGCATCAAAACTTCGTTGCCCGTACAACAAATACCCACCACGTTAATACCGGTAGCGCCAGCTGCGCGCGCTTCTTTTTCCATTTCTTTGCTTACCGTGACGATGATGTCGGACAGAACCGGGTTATGCCCATGGACGGCCACATTGACCGCATCGGCCTTGAGTACGCCAAGATTGCTCTCGGTAACTACCGGCGCGGGGGTACCAAAAAGAATATCAGCTAAATCGGTACCCATATAACTACCGGCTAAATCGGCAAGGGAACAACGCAGACCGCCCAGTAATAAATTTTGAGCATCGGCATCACAGCCCATGGACGTACGATGCATGACTTCAGCTATTTCGTGGTCGATACCGGCAGGAATCAGACCATGGTCCGACAAAACCTTGACGCGGCTGGGAGGCAAGGTCGTAGTTGTCCACAACACTGGGGTATCTTTTTCGTGAAAATCAGCCAGAGCGGCATTTGCTACCTTTAAAGCGATATCTTCATCTTTTTGTCCCTCGGTGGGAATACCAAGGCGTTTGGCAATGGAGTGCAACTTGGCCCGGTCTTTAATCATATAACTTGCGGCCTTACCTTGAACTGCTTTTTTCAAAGTATGGGCCAGGTGTTTAGCGTGCCCGGAATGTCCTGCTGCTCCAGCAGCAATGGACCGATCTAATCCCCGGGCTACTATCACCTCGGCAGTTGCTCCGCAAATACCTACTTTGGGTTCATCACCAAAGGGATTGATGCGACAGGGACCCTGCAGACAGTGGCGGCAGCATAAACCAGTTTCACCAAAGCCACACTGAGGTTTCATAGCCTCATACCGGTCCCAGACCGTTTGGATACCTTCGCGTTCTGCCTTATCCAGCATTTGCTGGACGGCACGGTCGGTAGTTTTTAAATTTTGCTTAGTCATTAAATCTTCACTCCTTTTTATTGGATTTCTTTTACCGTTAGTGCACCAACGGGGCAGGAGGTAACGCAGACCGGAAAGTCGGAGACATCTTTGCATAAGTCGCATTTTACACAGCGGTCATCAACCCTGATAGCGTGAAACGGGCAGGCTTTTTCACAAAGCCCACAACCGGTGCACTTTTCTTCCGAACAAACTACTCGGCCTTCTTCGTCATAAAAAAGCGCTCCGTTAGGACATGCTTCAATGCATTTGGCTTTTTTGCAATGTTTACATTGTTCTACGGTAATTTCACTTGTCTTGTCGCCGGAAGTATAAACAATTTGTAATCTTGGTTTAATAACCTCTACTATAGCGGAAATTAGTGATTTTTCCGAAGAATGGATGATTGAACAGCCAACTTCACAGCTATGGCAGGCTACACAAAGGTTTTTATTAAAAATTACCTTGTTCATTTTTCCTTCCTCCCTGGCTGGACTCACCGGCCTGTAATTCAATTAAATTGACAATATTGTGAAATAAATTTGGCTTTTCTGAATAATTCGCGAATACCAAAATTCCTACGCCACACTCATAATACCTCCTCACCTTTCCGATTTTGACTACTTTAAGTATACTTGAGAAAAATTTTTAGTTCCGTAAAGCATTTTACATTTTTTTATTTGATTTACACTGGTTTTTAAACTTTTGTGGTTTTCGAAACCGTTTTTTTATAGCATGTTTAGTTTTTAGTTCTGCAGGTAATTTAGAAAATTTTAAGAAAGGATTAAGACGTAATTTAGAAAAAGAAGTTAGAATAATACTGAAATACTTTAAAACGGAGGGTATGTCATGAAAAAAGGGTTAAAAATTGCAGTGGGGCTTTTGGTTTTAGCGGCAGTAGTTTTTGGGTTCTATTCCTATCGGGCAGCAACAGTCCGAAAAAACAGCCAATTAGATGTAAAAACTGCCAAAGCTACCGTAGGTGATGTGGTAGCGTATCTTTCGGTTTCAGCGACAATTGAGTCCCAAAACAAAAAAGATTATTACGCTCCTCAGGCCAAGGTAAAGAGAGTTTACGTCAAGGTAGGAGATAAGGTCAAAAAAGGTGATGTTTTAGTTACCTTTGAAACCCAGGATTACAGTTTTCCAATCGAACAGGCCCAAATTCAGTATGAAAATGCAGTGCTACAGCGGGATGAGCTTTATGCTCAGAAAAAAGATATCGAAGATAAAATAAAACAGCTTGATACCCAAATAAGTAGTTTAGAAAAAAGCAATAATCCGGAAGATAAGGCCAAACTGGAAAGCTTAAAACAACAGCGGGATAATATCCAGCCGGTATCCGAAGAAAAGATCAAGCAAGCGGAAAACTCGGTAAAGCTTGCTAAACTTTCCTTAGATAATGCCAAAAAAGCAGCAGCCCAGGCCCAAGACAAGATAACCGCGGACTTTTCCGGGGTGGTGACAGCGGTGAACGTGGTGGAGGGAGCAATGGCTAACTCAATGCAGCCGGCGGTGACCGTACAGGACCTTTCTAATTTAAAGGCTGTAGCAAAGCTTGGCCGGTTTGATGCGTCTAAAGTTTCCCTGGGGCAGAAAGTAGTACTAAGAAACGGTAAAAAAACCTATAGCGGGGAAGTAACATTTATTGAACCAGTGGCCACTACTACCATGAGCGCTTCTGGACAGGAAAGTACGGTCGGGGTGGAAATAAAAGTTCTTGATAAAAACACCGACCTAAAGGTTGGCTTTGATGTGGATGCGGATATCCAAATTGGCAGAAAAACTGGAGTAGTCAAAATACCAGTAGAAGCAATTCGTCAAGAAAAAGACCGGAGTTCGGTGTTTGTAGTGGAACAGGGGCAAGCCAAAGAAAAGGAAGTAACAACAGGTCTTTGGTCGGACAATGAAGTGGAAATTGTCTCTGGTTTATCTGCTGGAGAGACAGTAATCCTAAATCCCAGCTTAAAAATAACTAACGGCACTCCTATAAGGCTTCCCCTTGCCGGTGGGCTTGGGAGGCGGATGCGGTGATCGAGCTTATCGATGTAGTTAAGGAATATGAAGTAGGCAAAGAGCGCTTTCGGGCGCTAAAAAAGGTAAATCTAAAAGTTCAGGCGGGAGAGTTTACCGCCATTATGGGTCCGTCCGGTTCGGGCAAATCTACAATGATGAACATTTTAGGGCTACTGGATAGGGCTACTTCCGGAAAATATTTTTTAGATGGTAGAGATGTTTCGGTTTTATCCGATAGAGAATTAGCTTATATCAGAAACCGGGAAATAGGCTTTGTTTTTCAGGCGTTTAATTTAATTCCCCGCATGACGGTTTTAGACAATGTTATGCTGCCCATGGTTTATGCCCGTATTTCCGGGAAAGTCCGGCGTGAAAAAGCTTTAGAGGCTCTTTCTAAAGTAGGCTTATCCCACCGGATAAAGCATTATCCCAATGAGATATCCGGTGGGGAAAAGCAGCGGGTAGCAATTGCCAGGGCAATCATCAATTCGCCCAAGGTGATTTTAGCCGATGAACCAACAGGTAACTTGGATTCTAAATCTTCGGAAGAAATAATGAAAATCTTTCAAAAGTTAAATGATGAAGGGGTTACGATAATTATTGTTACCCACGAGCCGGATATCGCCCAGCATACCAAGAGGATAGTGCGTTTTCGCGATGGCGAGATTATTTCCGATGAACCGGTATTAAACCGGATTGTGTTATAGGAGGGCTATTATGATTATTGAAAGCCTAAAAATGGCATTAGAAAGTATTTTAGCCAATAAAATGCGAACTTTTTTAACTATGCTGGGTATAATTATTGGCATTAGCTCGGTAATTGCGATTGTCTCTCTGGGGCAGGGCGGGCAAAATGCTATTACCGGGGAGTTTGAAAAAATTGGTGTTGCCAGCGTCAAGATTAAGGTAGATACCTCTAAAGCCAGTGCTTCCGATTATTTTACCCTAGCTGATTTAGATAAGATTAAAGAAAAAGTAGAAACGGTTAAATATGCCGCTATTGAGGTTCAGAAGCAAGGGGTGGCAATAACTGACCAGAAAAACAAACGGGCTGTAATTTCGGGAGGAACGCTGGATTCGTTTTATACTAATAACGTGGAAATCCTTTATGGACGGTTTTTTAACGAACGGGAGTTTACCGAAGGAATGCCGGTGGCGATAATTGATAATAACGCCGCCAAGGCTCTTTTTGGTTACGAAGATGCGGTAGGTAATACTTTAAAAATTGGTCCTCCAGCCAATCCTAAAAAGGTAACTATTATTGGCGTTGCCAAAGGTTTTACCGGACCCTTTGGCGGCGGTGATAATATGCCTGTATTTGTTACGGTACCGCTGACTTTTTTGGAAGGACTTTTCTCGGAAGAAGTTGTCTTTGATTCCATGACCATCATGGCTACTTCCAAAGATGCGGTAGAGGAAGCGGGCAATGCAGCTATTCGGATCTTAGAAGCTCGGCATAACAATGCCGGCAATGACATCTACAGTGCAGAAAACGTGATGCAGCAATTAGAGCAAATTAACCACGTGCTGGGAATTTTCACCGCTTTTATTGGCGCAGTGGCAGCCATTTCCCTTTTGGTGGGCGGCATTGGTGTTATGAACATCATGCTGGTGTCGGTTACCGAAAGGACCAAGGAAATCGGGATTAGAAAAGCTATTGGAGCGACCACTACTGATATCTTAGTACAATTTTTAATGGAATCTATTATTATCTCGGTAATTGGTGGAATAATTGGGATGGTTGTTGGAATAGTTGGGGCTAATATTGTCGGCAACATGATGGGGGTTGTTCCTGCTCTATCCTGGACGGCAGCTTTAGGGGTAATTCTCTTTTCATCGGCAGTGGGTATTTTCTTTGGCATTTACCCGGCAAGGAAAGCAGCCAAGTTAGATCCTATTGAATCACTACGCTACGAATAAGAGGAGGGCTGACCGGTGTCTTTAAAACTAAGACTTATATTATCTTACTTGGCAATGTTAATAATTCCGGTGCTGTTATCGGGTGTAGTTAGCTATTTAGTTGGGATAATTTATATTGGAGACGCCGGTCAAGCTTTTAATCTTCCCCGCCGCCCCCTGGCTTTTCGGGAGGTCTTTAAGGAACGGCAGGAAAAGATAAATGAAATTAAAATGAAAATTTTAAAGGAACCGGAAATTGCTTTTAAGCAAAGCTTTTGGGTAAAAGAACAGCAAGAGCTTTTAAAACATCAAACTTATCTTGCGGTTAAAAAGGGAAATGAATTTATCTATCTTTCCCCGAAAGTTCGGGAGGAAGAGCTTTTTAAGCGCTTACCTACTTTCGGTAATCCGGAAGAGGAAGGGGCAATCCAGGGACCGGATGGGAAACGGTATCTATTAAAACAGGTGGATTTCTATTTTCCGGATCACACTTCGGGCAGTGTATATTTTATTACCGATATGGATGTTGCTCGAAAAATTATGATAAGATTTAGCATTACTATGTTAGTGATATTTTTAATTATCCTTGTAGCAACTAATGGTACCCTTACTTTTTTCGTTTCCCGTAGTATCTTAAAACCTTTGTCCCAATTAAAAACGGCGGCAGAGCAGATTAAAAACGGCAATCTCGATTATGCAGTAAAAAACGGCTCCAAAGATGAGATTGGGGAGCTTTTTGTCTCTTTTGAGGAAATGCGGAAAAGGCTTAAAGAGTCGGAAGAAATAAAAAAGCAGTATGAAGAAAACCGAAAGGAACTTATAGCTAACATCTCCCACGATTTAAAGACTCCAATTACGGCAATTAAAGGTTACGTGGAAGGGATACGAGATGGGGTAGCCGATAGCCCGGAAAAACTATCCCGGTACCTTGACACCATTTACCGCAAAGTGTTGGAAGTGGATGGACTGATTGATGAACTGTTTCTTTTCTCCAAACTTGATTTAAAAAAACTACCCTTTAATTTTGAAAAGGTGAACCTAAATCGCTATTTTGAGGATGTTGCTGAAGAACTGGAGTTTGATTTACGTAAGAAGGGAATTGAGCTTAAGCTTAATTTGCCGAAAGAAGAAATTTTTGTTCAAGCGGATCGGGAAAAACTAAAACGAGTTATCAACAATATTGTGGATAATGCGGTAAAATATATGGATAAGGATAAGCCTCAACTGGTCATAAATGTAAAAGATGACAACAACCGAGCATTGGTAGAAATTGCTGATAACGGCCCGGGGATTAGTGATACGGCTTTGCCAAAGATTTTTGAGCGTTTTTACCGGGTGGATCCGGCTAGAACCAATACTTCCGGCTCCGGTCTGGGGCTATCGATTGCTCAGAAAATTATTGAAGAACACGGCGGCGAGATCTGGGCCAGAAGCGTTTTAGGGAAAGGGACTACCATTACCTTTACCTTAAAAAAATTGGGGGAAGGCGTATGAAAAAGGTGTTGATTATAGAAGACGATAAATCTATCGCTGAGCTGCAAAGGGACTACTTAGAAGCGGCTGGATTTTCCGCGGAGATAGCGGTAAGAGGTGATGAAGGGCAAAAAAAGGCCCTGGAAGAAGATTATCATTTAATTTTACTGGACTTAATGTTGCCCGGAATAGATGGCTTTGAGGTTTTACGGGCGATTAGGGCCCAAAAAGATACACCGGTCTTATTGGTTTCCGCCCGGAAAGAAGATATCGATAAAATCCGGGGATTGGGTCTTGGTGCGGATGATTATATCACCAAACCCTTTAGTCCCAGTGAGCTGGTAGCCCGGGTAAAAGCTCATATTGCCCGCTATGAACGTCTGACCGGTGGGCGAAAAAACCAGGCTTTATTGGAGTTTCCGGGTTTAGTGATTGATACTGCCGGACGCCGGGTTTTTGTGGAAGAAAAAGAAGTTATATTAACGAGTAAAGAGTATGATTTACTGCTGTTTTTGGCAAAACATCCTAACCGGGTATTTAGCAAAGAGGAATTATTTGAACGAATTTGGGGGATGGATTCCCTGGGGGACCTATCCACTGTTACGGTGCATGTGCGCAAACTTCGGGAAAAGATAGAAAAAGACCCCTCCAACCCAAGATACATCGAAACTATCTGGGGGGTGGGGTATAGATTTAGTGGTCGGTGGGCCCAATTAGAGGTTGGAGATTAGACCACTTTTAAGGCAACTTTAACATCATTTATTTTTTTCCTCTTTCTTTAACCTTCCGGCTTTTTTGGCGGCTTCTCTTAAAAGGTACTCAATATGCGAATTTACCGAGCGAAACTCGTCCGCTGCCCATTTTTCAAGGATTTCGTAGAGTGCAGGATCAATTCTTAGAGGAAAACTTTTTTTCCTGGCCATACTTTTTTAATAAATCGTTCCGGTATTTATTACCGGCTGGGCAGAGCGGTCCGAGACGATAGCAACCATTAGATTATTAATCATTTGCGCCTTTCTTTCTTCATCTAAGGAGATATTGGCGTCTTTTTCTAACCGTTCAATTGCCATCTGCACCATGCCTACCGCTCCTTCTACGATTTTCTGCCGGGCGGCCAAGATAGCGGAAGCTTGCTGGCGTTGAAGCATCGCCTGGGCAATTTCGGTGGCGTAAGCTAAATGGGTAAGCCTTGCTTCTAATACTTCGACTCCGGCAACTTGAAGCCTATCCTGAAGTTCACTGGCTAGCTCCTTAGCGACTACATCGGAATTTCCCCGCAGCGAAATTCCTTCTTCTACAAAATTATCATAGGGGTATTTAGAAGCCACATGTCTTAGCGCAGTTTCACTCTGGATTTCCACAAATTTTTCGTAATCTTCCACATCAAAAACTGCTTTGGCGGTGTCGATTACTTTAAATACTACCACCGCCGCGATTTCCACCGGGTTTCCATCGACATCATTTACCTTTAGTTTGGTACTGTTAAAGTTTCGGACCCGCAGGGAGACTTTTTTGCGGCTCGAAAAAGGGAGAGTTAAGAAGAAGCCACTTTCCCGGATAGTACCTTTGTAATCGCCAAAGAAAATTACTACAACTCCCAAATTGGGCTGAACGATGGTAAGACCTGAAGCTAAAGTGATGCCTAAAAGAAAGAATATTGCTGCTAAGTACCAGCCAATGGGAAAAAGATTAAACGGTAGAAAGGGATGGATACCAGAAATTTGCAGTACGTTGTTAATAAAAAAAATAACTGCCAGGATAAAGAAAATTAGCGTTAAGAAAAGACCTAGATAACCATTAGCTTTCCATACCCTTTTTTCTTGCATTATAACCCCTCCCGATATTAAGATTATATTAAAATGATATCACATTTGGGTAAAAATGTAAATAACAAAAACCCATTAAAAAGATTTAAAACCGACCACCGACGACCGATTACCTATCACTATTTACAGTCGCCCTTTTTCCTGGGCGATAAGGTTCATTTGCTCTTTTTTATCTTTGGGGACGTTGGGAGTAGTGCCCCTTTTTACCAGGGATAAGGCGTCTTTTTTGCAGGCCGAGACACAGACACCGCAGCCAAGGCACTGGTCTTTATTTAAGACCGCTTTTTTACTTTTGGGGTTGCCCGGCTCTTGTTCAACTAAAGATAAAGCATGAACCTGACATCTTTTGACACAGCTTCCGCAGCCGATACATTTTACCTCCTCAATACTTAAGATAAAGCTTGAAGGCTCAATAGACATTACCTGATGTTCGTTTATTGCCCTTAAAACCCCGCAGCAACAGCCGCAGCAGTTACAAATATAGGCTGGCTTATTTTGGACGTTGTCCACCGAATGAACTAAGCCAAGTTCTTTGGATTTAGCAAGAACCTCCAAAAGCTCATCAACAGTTGCCGGACGGGCAAAGCCCCGGCGGATAAGCCAGTCGGCGGCACCACCTAAGGATATACAAATATCTTCTACCGGGGCATTGACCTGGCAGGTTTTGCCGAGGTGCTCCTGCTGGTGGCGACAATAACATAAGGTGAGTGCTCCGCCGCCGGCAGTTTTGACAATTTCGGTGGCTCGCTCAAAAGAAACAATCTCGGTTTTTACCTCATCAGCGATAGCTTCTTCATAGGGAAGCGCCCGAAACATTTTAGTGGGACTTCCGAAAAACTCTTCGGGGACACCCGGTTCGTGGTGATAAGCTTCAAAAAGCTCGGCTAAATCTTTTAAGGGAAGATTGGGATCTACCCGCATAAAAGTGTACTCAAAAAAGCCCACAACGGTGGGGGTTAACATATAGTAAGTTTCGCCCTTACGTACTGCGTCAATTACCAGGCCTTTATTGGCCATGTTTTCCAAATATTCTTTTAACTCGGTGGTTTCAATGCCGGTAGCTGCAGAAAGCTTATCGATGGTGACAAAGCCACCGGGGAATTTACTTCCTATTTCCGCTTCCTGCTCGGTGTAGAGAGTTTTTAAAATTTTCATTAAGGTTTCCGAGTAGGGAGCTCCAACTGGATTTTTATGAAGCCTTTTAGCTAAAGCTTTAAATACTTCTTCTTTAGAAAAACCAAGATGTCCCATAAGTTTCCCTCCCTTTAGAATACATAAAATTATGAATATTTACACTATTGTATTCGCTTTAAGTTAATGAATACCTTTTAAATATAAAAGTTTTTTTAAGTTAAACGGCATCGGAAGATTTAAAAGATAGAGGCTAACCCCGACCGCAGTGCCTAAATAAAAGAAATGCATAGCCGAAAGGGGGATGGTCTAATAATTTTTTTACAGTAAAGGTGCGGGGTATTGCGATTTTCATTAAAAGGCCAGAAGTTGTTCCTGGCCCTGGAGAAATTTTGTTTTAAAAAACTTAATTCCGGTAACAATTGGGAATATTATTGGCGGAGGCTTTTTGGTGGGGCCTGTTTACTGGTTCGTGTATTTGTATAAAAAGACCTGATGTAATATAATTAATTGGTAATTTACTGGAGAGAGGGGAGAGGGGAGTTTGCAGATAGCAATTTCCATAAAAAGAAGCTTGAAGATATACAGTGGCCTTCCCAAAAGCATTTATGTTTTGTTTATAGCCAATATTGTTAATAATATGGGTAATTTTGTCTGGCCTTTTTTAACCATGCTTTTTACCCAGAAACTGGGACTGGGAGCGGAAAAGGCTGGGTTAATAGTTACGTTAGCTATTTTGTTTCAATTACCAGGAGCAGCTTTTGCCGGGAAGATTGCCGATAAAATAGGCCGGAAAAAAGTCCTCGTAATTTTTCAAGGGTTTGCCGGTTTATTGTTTATTCCGGCGGCGTTTATGCCTGGCCCCTATGAGGTGGCTTTCTTTGTAGTCATCTCAGGATTTTTCTGGGGAGGAATACAACCGGTAAGCCGGGCGCTTATTACTGACCTAACCCGGGGAGAAGAAAGGATTCGGGCCTTTTCTTTAACTTATCTTGGGGTAAATATTGGTTTTGCCTTAGGCCCTCTTTTGGCGGGGTTTCTTTATGCCTACGGGATAAAGGTAATTTTCCTGGGTAATGCCTTTTTTTGCCTGTTGTCAGCTGCCCTTTCCGCTCTCTTTGTAGAGGAGCCGGATATCCCCTCTTCCGAGGAAAGTTCTTTGGAAGCACCGGTGGAGGGTGGACTTTTGGAGGTTTTACGGCAAAGACCATCCTTATTTTTCTTTTCTTTGATCTGGCTTATTTATTCTTTTGTGTATGTGCAATCGACCTTTGGTATGTCTTTAACGGTAACGGATCTTTTTGGGGAGTTAAAAGGAGCTAAGGTTTTAGGAAGTTTAATGGCAGTAAACGGCCTTGGAGTGGTACTGTTAACCTGGCCCCTTACCAAAATCTTTGAGCACCGGGAGCCTTTAACAGCGGTATATGTCTCGGGGCTTCTTTATGCTCTTGGTTTTGGTATGCTTGCTTTTGTGAAAAGTTATCTCTGGCTTTTAATTTCGGCCTTTATTTGGACTGCCGGCGAGGTGGCGGGAGCGGTGACCGTTAATGTCTATATTTCGGACCGCACTCCCACTACCCACCGGGGGCGGGTCAATGCTTTTCTCCACATTATGTCCCGGGCCGGTTTTTCCGCAGGGCCTGTGGTGATGGGGGCAGTGGCCAGTGTTTTTGGTCTAAAGGTTCTTTGGCTTTTTTCAGGGGTGCTGGTTTTAATGGCGGCGTTTGCAGTTTTATCTTTAAATCATTATGAAAGAAAAAATAATAACTGGAGGGAAAACCTGTGAAATTAAACTTAATTGCTACTCCTGGCTGAAGGACCGGGCACTGGCTAATCCTTTTTACGGCTCGGGTACCATACCGATGGAAGCGGCTTTAATTGGGCAAAATATAGCACCAGGACTAAACCGGGATATTGCCTTTACCAAATGGCCCGGGGAATCAAAACCCAGTATTATTTTGCCAGCAACTACTTTGGCATTTAGTTAAGCAAGGTACTTTAAACTGTGTTTATACAAAAATAGGAAAGTGGTGGGATAAACAATCGGAAATTAATATAGTTAGTGGATGCAAATACTGGGACCGCAAAGTAGGTTATGAAACTTATACCGAATTACTGGCCAAAGCTCAAAAAGTATTGGGGAAGAAGAATAAACGCAGTGAAAGTTTTATTATCTTTAGTAAAAGAAGGTTTTTCCAAAGAGTTAATTGAAGCATCCAAGACAAGGTAAAAAAATTTGGGGGAGTGGGAAATGAATCAGTATTACCGGGGGGTAGGGCTTACCTTTTTATCGGCAGCGGGTTTTGGCCTTTTGCCGATTTTTGCAGTATTTGCCTATAAAGACGGGGCAACGCCTTTTACCATACTTTTCTGGCGGTTTTTCTGGGCGGGACTTATCTTTCAAGCCTATAACTACTATGTCCATAAAGGATTTGGCATTACTAAAAAAGAAATTTTTTATGTGTTAGCAATGGGCGTTTTATATACGATGCAGTCAAGCTTTTTCTTCATGGCGGTGAAATACATTTCAGCTTCACTTACGTCATTAATTTTTTATACTTACCCGGCGCTGGTGGCGGTGCTGGCGAGTATCGTTTATAAAGACCACCTTGGGGCAAAAGGCTTAATTGCGGTTATTTTAGCGTTTGGGGGACTTATTTTAGTAATAGGAAATATCAGCGGGAAACTAAATCCCCTGGGGGTATTTTTTGCCCTGGCGACAGCTTTAGTTTACTCGGTATATATTACCCTGGGGAAAAAGGTGCTGAGAGAGATTCCGGCGATTACTGCCAGTAGTTTTATCGCCGTGTTTGCGGCGGTTTGTTTTTTAGTGGTGGGAGGATTTAGCGGTACCCTTGATTTGCTGCCGTCTTCTAGGGTTTGGTTTTCAATTGCCGGGATTGTGGCGTTTTCCACTTTGCTGGCGATGTTTACTTTTTTCAGGGGAATTGAGCTTTTAGGGCCGGCAAAGGCTTCGATTATCAGCATGTTTGAACCGGTAGTTACCGTAATATGTGCTGCCCTCTTGTTTGCCGAAAAATTAACCCCCGGGCAAATCGCCGGGGGTGTGCTGGTGTTACTTGGCGCCTACTTAGTCGCCAAACGGTAATTTTAAGGACAGTCCCTAAAATTACCGCACAAGGCTAAATTGGGGACTGTTTCTTCTTCCTCCATCTGTTCGTCGATAAACCACTTTAAAAAGCTTATGGTAGCTTGCTCTTTTTCTTCCATGGCGATGTCACTTAACGCATAAATCCTTTTGGTAACTTGCTGTTCGTGTTCAAAAGCTTTGGTGATGACGTCTAAGATGGAGACTGCTCAAACTCCGGATTTGCCTCATATATTACCCAATCTTTGCTGACTACCGCCAGAGCTATCCCGGCATTGTTAAATATATTTACGTAAATTTTTTCCTTATTTTTTTTATAAGAAAATCCATTCAAACCCATTTAGATCCCCCCCTTATAAATAAAAAAACCCCCGCGGAAAAAGGGGGTTTTCCGGGCAGCTGGCTGGCATGGCGAAAAATCGCGTTAGCCCCTATAGCTTTGCGCCGCCGGCTTTCGCCGGGTTTGCCTTTTTCCGGTAAATATAAATTTTTTCGACAAAATATTTATTAATACAAGTGTAAAGGTATTTTAAAAAATTGTCAATTTAAATTAAAATGTAACTTTATAATTTAAAAACCACCAGTTTAACTGGATTAAATACGCCATAATTTGCGTATCGCCCATCAACTGCCCAAACCAGGGGCGTGAGGATGGTGGTGCTGGATTTTTGATTAAATTTTGGACGGCTTCTTTATTAATGAGCTGGTTTAAGGGCGCAGTAGCATCGTTTAAAATTTCCCTGAGCTTTTCTTTAACTATTTTTGTGTATAGAGGATGATGGGTTTTGGGGTAGGGGGATTTTTTACGATTTAAAATATATTCGGGGATAAGGTCTTTAACGGCTTCTCTTAGAAGTCCTTTTTCTTTATTCCCGTAGGTCTTATATTCCCAGGGGACATTCCACAAATATTCCACTAATCGGTGGTCACAGAATGGTACACGTACTTCTAAGCCCCAGGCCATAGTCATCCGGTCTTTGCGGTCTAAAAGGATCGGCATCCAGCGGGTTAAGGTTAAGTAGGTAATTTCCCGGATTTTTTTCTCAAAGGGAGCTAAATTTGCCGGGAGCGGGGCTTCGGCCAGGGCTTCTTCGTAGCGGTAACGGACATAGGCATCGGGGTTTAATTCGGCTAGCAGCTCTGGGCTAAATAAGCTTTTGCGGCTCTCTAAGCTTAGAGCCCAGGGAAAAGTTTTGGCCCATAAAGCTTCGGTTCGAAAAAACCAGGGGTAGCCACCGAAAATTTCATCGGCACACTCTCCCGACAAGCCCACTGTGGCTTGTTTTTTTATTTCCCGGCTAAAAAGCCAGAGGGATGAATCGATATCGGCCATGCCCGGGAGGTCGCGGGCGGTCATAGCTGGAAATAAGGCTTCAAATAACTCTTCCTGCTTTAAAACAATATTCTGATGGGAGGTTTTTAAATCAGTAACTACTTTTGGGATAAACTTTCCATCAGGGTTTGGCTGGAAATCATTTTGGTTAAAATATTGGTCATTTTCCGAATAATCAACGGAGAAGGTTTTTAGTATTTCACCTCGTTTTTGCAGGGCGCGAGAAGCAAAGGCAGTAATAATTGTTGAGTCAAGACCGCCGGATAAAAGGGTGCAAAGGGGGACATCCGAGACTAACTGCCGGTTTATGGCATCTTCTAAAAGTTCCCGGGTTTTTTTTACCGTAGTGGGGAAATCGTCGGTATGGGGATTAGATGTAAGACGCCAGTAGGGTTTTATAATTAAACCTTCCGGGTTAAAGACGGCATAATCGCCGGGAAGTAGTTCGGAAATATGCGCAAAAACTCCCATTCCCGGGGTGCGGGCGGGACCCAAAAACAATACTTCTTTTAAGCCATCGGTGGAAAGCCTGGAAGGGATGTCCGGATGATGAAGAAGGGCTTTAATTTCGGAAGCAAAAATCAGACTGTCATTTACCAGAGCATAAAAAAAGGGCTTTACTCCGAGACGGTCCCGGGCTAAAAAAAGCTGGTTTTCTTTTTCATCGAAAATGGCAAAGGCAAAGATACCGTTTAATTTAGAAAGACATTCTTTGCCCCATTCAATGTAGGAAACCAGTAAAACTTCGGTATCACAGGTGGTGTAAAAATGGTGCCCTCGAGCTTCTAACTCGTCCCGGAGCTCTTTGGTATTATAAAGCTCACCGTTGTAAACGATGACGTACTGCCAATCCCCGTAGGTGCGAATCATCGGTTGCCGTCCCCGCTCCGGATCGATGACCGCCAGTCGCCGGTGACCAAAAATGACATTTTCCGAATGCCAAATACCTAAAGCGTCTGGGCCGCGGTGGGTAAGGGATTGGGTCATTTTTGATACTATGGAAATTTCCGAGGATAAATTTCTAAAAAAATTTACTATCCCTGCGATGCCACACATGATTACTCCTCCCCATAATAACAATTGGGCTACACCGCTGTAGCGTCTTTAATAGGATATGCAGGGGAGAAGGTAAGGGGTGATTTATTGATAGATTGTTTTTAAAATTTCTTCGGTTAAATTAGCTGGAGGGCCATCATAGACCAGTTTTCCTTTTTTTAACCCAATAAGGCGGCTACAGTATTTTTTGGCAAGCTCCACCTGGTGAAAAGAAAGCATTAAAGTTAAACCTTTTGCATTTAGATACTTTCTCATAATCAAAAACCTTAAAATCAATAAATAACGTTTGCCCGATGCCTCCCGCCCCGATAAATCCAAGAATTAACGAGTTTCTTATGTTTCTTTCAAAGATATAGAGAGTATCGGCGATTAAGTTTGGTAAAGCCTTGGGAACGATACCAAAAAAAGTACCGGCGGCTTTAGAAGCACCCAGCATTAGCAAAGCTTCTTTAAGGCCTGGGTTAATGTTTTCCAGTCGTTCAGAATAAAGCTTTCCCAAGACACCAAAGTTGTGAATAGACAAAGCCAAGACCCCGGCAAGAGGGCCGAGGCCTACGGTGGGAATAAAAATAAGGGCAAGAACAATTTCGGGAATGGCCCTAAAAAAGCCGAAAACTCCCCGGGTTATAGCATAAAGCTTTCTATTGAAACAGGTAGTATGGCTTCCCCCAAAGGAACAAAAAAAGGAAAAGAATGCTGGGATAATTGTACCAAGAAAAGCAATAGCTAAAGTCGTAAGAATATCTAAACCTCGGGCTGGTAAAATGGTGGTATCGGGTGGAAGCCAGCGTTCGTTTACAAAAGCAATTGTATTTGAGATATTTAAGAGTTTTTGCAAGTCAAGTTCTAAATAAAAGAAGGAACCTATAAACATGGATCCAAGGATAAAGAAAATTAAAACTATTTTTTTCATCTAAAATCTTCCCATCTTTTTAGCAGCTTCCCGGATGTCGTTATAATCTTTATCCGAAGCCTTCGTAAAACCGGAAGCACCAAAAATTGAAAGAATTTCTGGATCTTTTATTTCCAGGAAAACACTTAATATTTTTTCGCGAACTTCTTGAGGGGTATCTTTTTTTACCGCCCAGGGATATTGAAATAGCGGCTTTGAGGTCCAGATAACTTTAATTTTGCTTTCATCAATTTTTCCTTTTTTAATTAGACTTTTCAAAATTGCACTATCTACTGCTCCTAAATCCGCTTTTTTATTTTCCACCGCTAAAGCGGTAGCATCATGACCTCCGGTGTAGATAATTTGCTTAAATTTATGGTCTTCGGGGGTATTAAACAAGCCTTGCTCTTTTAAAAACAAACCGGGAATTAAGGAACCGGAAGTGGAGTTGGGATCGCCAAAGGCAAAAACCAGATTCTTACTGTTATAAACAATATCTTTTACGGAATTTATAGGAGAATCTTTTGGAGCAATAATTAAAGAGTGGTAATAAGGTTTACCATCGATTAATAAGGTGGCAATTGCTTCAGCGCCACTATCGCGATGGGCAATAATATACGTATAAGGTCCGAAATAGGCAAGGTCGATTTCACCGTATTTCATTGCCTCAACGACACCATTATAGTCTGGATAGACTTTTAATTCCGCTTTTTTACCAAGTTTAGCCCCGATTTTTTCTGCCAAAGTTGAAAGAGCTTTTTGCATATCTCCCTGGTTTTGGGTAGGTATCACCCCTATCACAAACGGTTTTTCACTTTTTTGGGAACACCCTGGCAAAAAAAGTGCTAAAGTGAAAATAAGCAATAAAATTGAAATCAAATATTTTTTCAATTGCTCACCTCCTATTACATGTAGTGATTATTAAACCGAGAGAATTATAACATAAGAAATTGAAATGTGTAAAATTCCAATAAGTTATCATTTATCTTGTTGCTATAACAAGTAGTAATATTAATCTTCAGGAATTTGTAACATTTTCTCCGAGATTTTGCAAACATTTTGGGTTAAACTAAAATCGAAATCAAAAAAAAAGGGGTGATAAGAGGATGAAAAGAAAATTAATAATTGGGCTTGTATTAGTATTATTGGTGGCGTTTACTGTTCCAGCAATGGCAGCATTAACTTCAGACCAGCAAAAAGAACTAACAGATCTTTATAAGCAGCAAGCAGAGATTATGAAAAAAATCATCGATGTCAGGGTAAAAGCCGGGCTCATTACCAAAGAACAGGGAGATTTCATGAAGCAGCGGATTGATACGATGCTTCAGTACAGACTCCAGAATCCACAAGCCGTTGGCCCGGGCTGCGGTGGCTTTGGCAGGGGTGGATTTGGAGGTAGATGGAATCAACAGGTTCCCCAAACACCCAGCAATGGCTCGACCAACCAAAGCTATACCGGGCCGCAGATAACTGGGGAAGCTTCAAGTCTCTAAATCCCTCTTCTTCAATGCACCTTCCTCCTTTCATATAGATTTTAGCCGGCATTTTGCCGGCTATTACTCTTTTTTGGGAAAAATATTTTGAGTGAATTATGTAATTTATTTTTGACCTTTTTTGATATATAATTATTACTGGTGAGAAGTATGTTAAAAGCTGTTCGCCTTTTATTAATATTCTTGGTAATAGCTTTAGCGGCTTTACTTTGGTGTGGCGAAACTGAAGTAATTACCGTTAGGGATTCATTGCCCATATCTGTGATAGTTTTAGCTGTAAATTCTGGGCAAATTAGAGAAAAAAGAAAACAAGAACCCATTAAAATAAAGCTTTTTGCAAACAGCTATCTAAATAATCAAAATGAAAATAAATTGAAGTATTTTACCAATTCCCGTTGGTATCAGACTTCATATTTTGATATAATGCCCTAAATTAATTGTAAAATTAAGTAAAAAATTGAGGAGGATGAGAAAATGGCCAATACATTAAAAACTTGGCTATTAATGGGTATACTGACCGTTTTGCTGGTCCTACTTGGCCGGGCAATAGGCGGAACTTCTGGAGCTTTTATCTTTTTCCTAATTGCCCTTGCTATGAATTTTATTAGCTATTACTTTAGCGATACGATAGTAATTAAAATGACCGGCTCTTATCCGGTAACCGAGGCGGAGGCACCTGAACTATACTCAATTGTCAGAAACCTTTCACTAAAAGCCGGTCTTCCCATGCCGAAAATTTATATTACTCCATCTTCTCAGCCCAATGCTTTTGCTACAGGCCGAAATCCGGAACATGCGGCGGTGGCGGTTACGGAAGGTCTTTTAAACCTTTTAAACCGGCAGGAAATTGAAGGGGTTTTAGCCCATGAGCTGGCCCATATTAAAAACCGGGATATTCTTATTGGAACCATTGCCGCCTCTATGGCGGGAGCGATTTCCATGCTGGCGGATGTTTTCCGTTGGGGATTAATTTTTGGTACCGGTAGAGATGACGACGAAGGCCCGGGAGGGGCAATTGCAAGCCTGGTAATGCTTATTTTAGCTCCTATTGCGGCTCTTTTGGTGCAGATGGCTATTTCCCGTTCCCGGGAGTATTTGGCCGATGAAACGGGGGCAAGGATTGCCGGATCACCGGTGGGCCTTGCGGAAGCTTTAAAGAAACTCCATGCTTACAGTTTGCGGATACCGATGGAAGTATCTCCGGCGGCTTCTCATATGTTTATTGTAAACCCCTTAAATGGGCGAGCGCTGATGGCTTTATTTTCCACTCACCCGCCCATTGAAGACCGCATTGAAAGGCTTTATGCTATGAGGTGGTAGCTTAAAATTGCAGGTATGGCTTATAGCTGTACCTGCTTTTAATTCGAAAATCCAAAATGTAGACTTGGGATTGTTAATTACCGTTTACAAAAAAATGTTAAAAAATTAAAATTAAAGCAGGAATATTGGTGTGCGAGGAAGGTGAGGACCTTGCAAGATTACCAAAAAATGCTGGCGAGAATCTGGAAGAGGCATCAAAATACTTAGGAGTCTTTACCGTTAAACTTTTAGTGGAAAGGGTAATTTACGATTTAAGCGGTGAAATGCCGGAGATAGAAATCTTAGAGTGTGATGAAGCTGGCTTTAATTTTGAAAAAATCCGGAAATTTATCAAAGACAACCCCGAATTTAACTTGGGACAAAACGGGCCGGATTTTTGGGCTTTTTAGCATTTACTTACCTTACAATTATCATTATGAAGATGATGAAAAAGAATTTTTCGCAATGGTGGGGAAATATTTGTCTTTTGTTTATCTAAGAAAAGAAACGGTTTAAAAACTTTGGGGCAGGGATAAAATATAATAAGGTGATATTTTATGTATGAAAAAATACCTGCTCTTTTAAAAAAAGTGCCCCAATATGCGAAGCTTGCCTTGCGCTTAGCGCGCCACCAGGAGCTCACCCTTAAGGAGAAGTCGATTTTAGCGGGGGGGCTATTATACTGGGCATCACCTATTGATTTTATTCCCGGGGTTATTCCAGCTTTAGGGCAGCTTGATGATTTAATTGTTGCTTTATCGTCTCTAAACTATGCGTTAAAAAAGCTGCCGCCGGATATCCGAAAACAGGAACTTTTGGCTGTGGGTTTGGAAGAAGGAGAAATTGAGGAGGATATTCGCTATTTAAAAGCCCTTGCCCGGGAGATAGCCGGACAAACTCTGAATTTTTCCGTAAAAACCCTGAGCTTTGCCGGAAGGCAGGCAACAAAGCTAATGATCAAAGGAACAGGTTTTCTTGTGCGAAAGCTAATAAAATGGAGTCAAGGCTGACCTTTTGGGCCAGCCTTATACTTTTTCCACAAGGCTAATAGCTCCTGTAGAACAAAAAGGTACACATTTACCACAACCGGTACATAAGTCTTGATTAACCGTAACGGGTTTGCCAAAGCCGGGGAAATCGTATTCCGCCGGTTCCTGTTCAATAGCCCCAAAGGGGCAGACCGCAACTAAAATACAAGCCGGGGCTTGATCGCAGAGAGTTGGGTCAACTACAGCAACTCTTTTCGCCATAATAACCCCCTTGAATTATGCTAATAATAGTATTTACGAAATAAACTTAGAAATATCTTAAATAAGATTTAGCTTTAAGTCAAGAAAAATTTATTTGTGGTATAATGGTCAAAAAACCGGAGGTAGAGCGGTGGAAAAGGCAGTAGTAGCGTTTTTAATACAAGATGGAAAAAAATTTTCTTACCAAAAGGAGGAGTTTTTAGCCCTTTTAAAAACCCGGGGTATTGAACCGCAGGCAATAGTAATACAAAAACTTAATTGGCCTATTCCTGCAACTTATTTTGGCTATGGTAAAATTCAGGAGATAAAAGAAGTTTTAAAAAGCCACGGTTTAAATCTTCTGGTGGTAGGAGGAGATTTAACCCCAACGCAAGCTAAAAATTTAGAAGACTATTTACAAGTAACGGTGATAGACCGGACCCAGGTTATCTTAGAAATTTTTGCCGAGCATGCTCACTCCCATGAAGGGAAAATCCAGGTGGAGCTGGCACGGCTACTGTATAACCTGCCACGAATCACGGGGCTTGGCCAGGTGTTATCCCGCCTTGGGGGTGGGATTGGTACCCGGGGACCAGGGGAGACAAAATTAGAAATTTTAAGGCGAGCAATTCGCAAAAGAATCGCAGACTTACGGAGGGAACTTAAGGAAATAGAGCAAAACCGTGAAGTAAAACGCTCGCGGCGACTGGAGGTTGGGGTACCGATAATAGCTATAGTGGGCTATACCAATGCGGGGAAATCCACCTTATTAAATGCCCTTACTGGGGCTGGGGTCCTGGCGGAAGATAAACTTTTTGCCACTTTAGATCCCACGGTGAGAAAACTTATCCTTCCTACCGGACAGAAGGTCCTTTTAACCGATACGGTAGGATTTATTGAAGATATGCCGGCACTTATTATTGAGGCCTTTAAATCTACTTTAGAAGTAGTATATGAAGCTTCTCTTATCCTGCATGTGGTGGATGCTGCAAGTCCCTACAGGGAGGAGCAGGAAGCAGCGGTAGAAAAAATTTTAAAGGAAATGAAGGTTACGGTCCCGGTAATTACCGTTTATAACAAAATTGACCTCTTGCCTGCTGCTACCCTTTTTTTGGGGAAACGGACGGTAGGGATTTCGGCTAAAAGTGGAGAAAATATTGAAAATCTGATAAAATTAATCCAAAATACTCTTTTCCCGCCGGAAATTACCGTGGAAGTTGTTTTGCCCTATCCCCGTACTGGAAATCTAGAGTTTTTAAAAGAACACTTAAAAATTGAAATGCTGGATTTCTTACCCGAGGGTATTAAAATAAAAGTTACAGGTCCAAAGGAAAAAGTTAATAAGTATTTAAGGAGAGCTCTGGTATGAGTTTGTTTTTTGCTATCAACCGTTTTGCGGGAAAAAGCCTTTGGTTGGATATTTTTATGAAATATGTTTCCCTTGGAGGAATTTATTTTTACTGGATTATTATGCTTTATTTGTTTTTTACCGGAAACCTTCTGGTAAAGTTTTATCTTTTTAAAACCGGGGTTGTGGGGTTAATTGCTGTTTTTATCGCTAAATATTTGGGTAAGCGCTATTATTTTCCCAGACCTTTTGTGAAACATCCGGTTAAAGTTTTATACCCTCACAAAGATGATAGTTCCTTTCCTTCCGACCATGTCACCGGAGCGGTGACACTGGCTTTGGGCATTTTGGGGGTGGCGAAAGTTGCCGGACTTATTTCTTTGGGGTATGCGGTCCTAATAGCGGTAGCAAGGATTTATGCCGGGCACCATTATCCCCGGGATGTTTTAGGGGGAATATTATTGGGGGCGATAGTGTATTATCTGGCAGAATTTTTTAATTTTCTTTAAAAAATTATTATTGACATTTGTGTATAAATTTTCATAAAATATTTTCCAAATACAAAGTAAAGGCGATGCGAAGAAAAACCGGGATTTTTTCTGGTAAAGAGAGCCGGGGTAGGTGAAAGCCGGTACAGGAAAAACCCGGGGGCCGTCTTCTAGCTGGGGAGCTGAACCTAAAGTAAGTTCCTACGGGAGACCGTTATCTAAAGGAAGCGGACAGGAGTTTTCCTGTCAAGTTGGGTGGTACCGCGAGGTTAGGCCCTCGTCCCAAATGGGGACGGGGGCTTTAAAATTTTACGGACAAGGAGGAAGAAAGAATGGAGCGTGAAATTTTACAGTTACTCCACGAAAACGCTAAACTTACCGCCAGGCAAATCGCCACCATGCTGGGGGTGGCGGAAAAGGAAGTAAAGGCTAAAATTAAAGAATTAGAAGAAAAAAAGGCAATTATTAAATACCACACGCTTATAAACTGGGAGAAAACCGAATACGAGCCGGTAATGGCTTTAATTGAAGTAAAGGTAACTCCCCAGCGGGAAGTGGGATTTGACGGTATTGCCAAAAGGATATATCAGTTTGACGAAGTTAAAGATGTTTACCTGATGTCCGGGGATTACGATTTAGCGGTAATGGTTGAAGGAAACTCGATGAAAGAAGTGGCGTTATTTGTAGCCTTAAAGTTATCCACTATTGAAGGGGTGCAAAGCTGCGCTACCCACTTTATCTTGAAAACCTATAAACATGAAGGGGTAATATTAGACGATGATGGAGAAGATAGAAGGCTGGTGATAAGTCCATGAGCCTTGAAGAGAAAATAAATCCAATTTTACGGCAAATACCCCCTTCGGGGATTAGAAAATTTTTTGACCTAGTTGCCAATACCAAAGGGGTAATTTCTTTGGGAGTGGGGGAACCGGATTTTGTCACCCCCTGGTATATCCGGGAGGAGGCAATTTACTCTTTAGAAAAAGGATATACTATGTATACCTCTAACCAGGGGCTTCCAGAACTTAGAGTAGAAATAAGCCGTTATCTTATGAGGCTTCTCGGTGTGACCTATGACCCTGTCCAGGAAGTTTTGGTAACAGTAGGGGTCAGCGAAGGGGTGGATTTAGCTTTAAGGGCTCTTATTTCTCCAGGAGATGAGGTTTTAATTCCCGAGCCTTCCTACGTTTCCTACGGTCCAACGACAATGCTGGCTGGGGGAAAGCCGGTTTTTATAAAAACCCGGCCGGAAAATGGCTTTAAATTAACGCCGGAACTTTTAGAGGAAGCGATAACTCCCCGCGCCAAAATCCTAATCCTTTGTTATCCCAATAACCCTACTGGAGCGGTGATGACTTACGATGACCTGGCAAAACTACTGCCGATTATTGCTGAACATGACTTACTGGTAATTTCCGATGAAATTTATGCGGAACTAACCTATGAGGGGAGGCATGCATCCATTGCTTCTTTCCCCGGGATGAAAGAGCGAACCATTGTTTTAAATGGTTTTTCTAAAGCTTTTGCCATGACTGGCTGGCGACTTGGCTATGCAGCAGGGCCCAAAGAAATCATTGCCGTAATGACCAAAATACACCAGTATACGATGCTTTGTGCTCCAATTACAGCGCAAAAAGCTGCCATTGAAGCTTTAAGAAATCAAAACGGAGCAGTAAAAAGGATGGTAGAGGAGTACAATTATCGGAGAAGAATTTTAGTGGAAGCTTTTAACGAAATGGGTATCTGGCTTTTTGAGCCCAAAGGAGCGTTTTATGCTTTTCCGGATATCTCAGTAACCGGCCAGTCCAGCGAGGAGTTTGCCGAAAAGCTTTTATTTGAAGAAAAAGTAGCGGTAGTTCCTGGTTCGGCTTTTGGAGCATCGGGGGAGGGATTTATCCGGATTTCCTATGCTACTGCCCGGAAAGACTTAATTGAAGCGCTAAAAAGGATAAAAAGGTTTGTACGGAAAAATTCTCTCAAAAAGAAGTAAAAGCCCCAAAACCCGGGGTTTTTTCTTTTTTAAGAAAAGTTTTACTTGAGTTTTGCAGGCCCTGGGGTTAAAATATTTTACGTACAACGTATAATCCGAAAGGTGAACAATTATGGAGGAACTTTTACATCGGCTGGCAGCGGTTTTTAAATTTAAAGAAGAATGGCAGTTAGAAAAAACCGGTCTTAGCAGTCAAGAGCTTTTTGTTTTAGAGCATTTGCAGGAAGGGGAAAAGTTTCGTTTTGGCCAGTTTGCCCGAAAATTTGGCCTAAAACCTTCTACTTTAACCGGCATTATAGATCGGTTGGAGCAAAAGGGTTTGGTAGTGCGGAAAAGGGATGAAAAAGACCGCAAGGCTGTTTATTTGATATTGACCGATAAGGGTCGAGAACTGGTAGCCGAGCATTTTCAGGAAGACCGGGAATTTTATCAAGCATTGCTAAAAAGGCTAACGCCCCAGGAAAAAAAGCAGTTTTTTTCTTTGCTTACCAAAATTTTGCCGGAAGATTTAGGGGAATTGCTGCCGGGGGGTGAAAAAATTGAGCATCATTAACGTTGACAATGTAAAACTTAACGGTAGTGACGGCAAAGCAATTTTAAAAGGTATTTCTTTTGCGGTGGAGGAAGGGGATTTTCTCGGGGTATTAGGGCCTTCCGGGGCAGGGAAAAGTAGCCTTTTTAAGTTATTAAACCGGCTGTTAACTCCAACTTCCGGTGAAATTTACTACCGGGGGAAAAATATTAAAGAGTACGATCCCATAAAACTTCGCCGGGAAATTGGGTATGTCCTGCAAAAACCTTATCTTTTTGGGCAAAAAGTTCTGGAGGATTTAACTTATCCTTTTCGTTTAAGGCAAGAAAAACCGGATATGGAGTTAATTTATAAATATTTAATCCATGCTAATTTAAAAGAGGAAATC
Source organism: Carboxydothermus pertinax (assembly GCF_001950255.1). Lineage (NCBI taxonomy): Bacteria > Bacillati > Bacillota > Clostridia > Thermoanaerobacterales > Thermoanaerobacteraceae > Carboxydothermus > Carboxydothermus pertinax. Next base: position 74,614 of record NZ_BDJK01000020.1, on the reverse strand, counting down.
CTTTTCCAAAAGCCCACTAGTTTATCTGGAGGAGAAGCTCAAAGAATTTCCTTAATTCGTTCCCTTTTAGTGCGCCCGAAAGTTTTACTTTTAGATGAGATCACGTCAGCCTTAGATAGCGAAAATACTAGGGCAATTTTAAATCTAATTCGAAAGGAAAAAGAGGAGAAAGGGCTTACGATTTTAGCTATTACCCATAACCTTGAGGCGTTTAACTTCCAAAAGGTGCTGTACTTAAGTGAGGGGCAAGTTGAATATTTTGGGGAGGGAAAAAATTGAGCAACTGGTCGTTAGCTTTAAGCTTTAGCCTGGTGATACTGGCAATAGCTGTTTCCAAAAAAGAACAGCTTTTTCTAGAAAAAGACCTATTAGTGGGTAGTGTTCGGGCAGTAGTGCAGTTAGTGGCAGTAGGATATGTATTAAAATTTATTTTTGCCCAAAACAATTTTTGGTTTACAACTGGCCTCTTACTGGTGATGGTTTTAAATGCTGCTTATATTGCCGGTAAAAGAGGAGAAGGAATAAAAAATAGTCACCTTATATCCTTTGGGGCAATAATGTTAGGACTTATAGTTACTCTCGGTACGCTTATAGCCTTTCGAGCTATTTCCTACAAGCCCAGTCAGGCAATCCCGGTCAGCGGGATGATCGTGGGTAATGCTATGGTAGCAGTTGGACTTGTATTTAGAAGCTTAAAACAAACTTTTCGTGACCGGCGAGAAGAGGTAGAAGTAAAATTAAGCCTTGGTGCTCCGCCTAGGGAAGCGGCTTTTTCCCTTATCCGCGAAAGTATTAAAACGGCAATGCTTCCCACCGTAGATCAGATGAAAACTCTGGGAATTGTCCAGCTTCCGGGGATGATGACCGGTTTAATCTTAGCCGGGGCCAATCCGCTTCTGGCAATAAAGTACCAGATTATGGTGGCATTTATGCTGGCAGGAGCAGTGACGGTAGCCGCTTATGTGGCAAGTTATTTTGCTTACCGCGGATTTTTTAATGAGGATTATCAGATAGTAAGTTAAAGGCCAAGGGATTTCGACAAAAAATTATCAATTTTGACAGAAAAATTTATAGAAAATAATTTTAAAATAGTTTAAAATAATAAGAAATTTAACTAAATATTTTAAAAACGGGAGGATGGATAGGATGGTTAAGTTGTGGTTTTTGGGTATTTTTGTGTTTATTATGCTTTTTGCTGGATTTATTGGGTTTAGGAAAACAAAAACGGTGGATGATTTCATCTTAGGAGGCCGCAAAGTAGGTCCGTGGTTGTCGGCGTTTGCCTATGGTACGACCTACTTTTCTGCGGTTCTTTTTATAGGTTATGCCGGCAAAGTGGGATTTAGCTTTGGGCTACCAGCCCTTTGGATTGCTATTGGCAATGCTGTGATTGGAAGCTTTCTTGCGTGGAAGGTACTAGCAAAGCCTACCCGGCAGATGACGCAGCAGCTTAATGTCCGGACAATGCCGGAATTTTTAGCCAAAAGGTATGACCTGCCTCTTTATAAGCCGTTAGCTGCTCTGATCATTTTTGTCTTTTTAGTGCCCTATTCCGCTTCGGTTTACATGGGCCTTAGCTATCTTTTTGAAGCGGTGTTTGGCTTACCTTATCTTTTTGCTCTTTTGTTAATGGCAGGGCTTACAGCAATTTATTTATTGCTGGGGGGCTATTTTGCGGTAGCGCTTACCGATTTTATCCAGGGGATTATAATGTTAGGCGGAGTTTTTTTAATGGTTATTTACCTTGTAAAAGCTCCGGAAGTGGGAGGATTTGCTAATATTTATCATAAACTTTCCGCCATAAATCCGGACTTTACTTCCCTTTTTGGCGGTCAAGGTGTTAGCTCTCTATTGTTTTTAATGCTTTTAACCAGCTTTGGCAGCTGGGGCTTACCGCAAATGGTGCAAAAATTTTATGCCATAAGAGACGAAAAAGCAATAATGCCGGCCACCTGGGTATCAACCTTTTTTGCCCTGGTGATTGCCGGGGGAGCTTATTTTACTGGCGCCTTAACGCCTTTATTTTTTAAATCTCTGCCGGTAGATCCGGCTACAGGTAAACCTACCCCGGACCTTTTAGTACCCCAGTTAATTGCCCATCATTTGCCGGAATGGGTAGGAGCATTGATTTTATTGTTAGTTTTATCGGCATCAATGTCTACCCTATCATCGCTGGTTTTAGTATCCAGCTCGGCGGTGGCGGTAGACCTTTTAGGGGAAAATAAATTCTTTAAAGATAAAGGTAGCTACCAGGTTTTGGCCCTACGCTTATTAACGGTACTTTTTATCTTTTTATCAGTGATTATTGCCCTATTTAAGCCAGCTATAATTTTATCGTTAATGGCTATTTCCTGGGGAGCAGTTTCCGGTAGCTTTTTTGCTCCGTATTTTTACGGATTATTTTTCCGGCGGGTAAGTGCTGCGGGAGCAGTAGCGGGAACTCTAACCGGGTTATTAACAGTGCTTATATTAGCGATAAACCACGGGTTTGATGCCAAGATTTTGCCGGTTGTTGGGGTCTATGGAATTTTCCTGCCTTTTTTGGTAGTTCCTTTAGTAAGCTTTCTGGTTCCCGCAAAGGAAAGCAGTACGGTTAAACTTTTATTTGAAGAACAGTAGGATAGAAGGAGAGGAGAACTTTGGGGGGTATCTGGAATATTGATAGGGAGTGCATGTCCAGGAAGGATTTGGAGGAGTTGCAGCTTTATCGACTAAAAGCGCAGGTGAAAAGAGCTTATGAAAAAGTACCTTTTTATCGGGAAAAACTTGAGAAGTCCGGGATTTATCCAGAAAAAATAAAGACGTTAAAGGATGTACGCTATCTTCCCGTAACGACTAAAGACGATCTTCGGGATAATTACCCCTTTGGTTTATTTGCAGAACCCAAGAAAAATCTGGTGCGGCTCCATGCGTCGAGTGGGACTACCGGTCGACCCACCGTGGTGGGTTATACCCGGGGTGACCTGGAAGTCTGGGCTGAAGTGGTTGCCCGAATTGTAACGATGGCTGGCGTTACCGCTGAAGATACTGCTCAAATTGCCTTTGGCTATGGGCTTTTTACCGGTGCTTTTGGGCTTCATTATGGTTTAGAAAAGGTGGGAGCTTTAGTAGTACCGATTTCGGTGGGGAATTCCCGTCGCCAGATTCAACTAATGCGCGATTTTGGTACTACCGCTTTAATTTGCACTCCTTCCTATTCATTACACTTGGCAGAAATAGCCCGGGAACTGGGGATAGAGCCCAGGAGTCTTGGCCTTAAGTGGGGGTTATTTGGTTCTGAACCCTGGACCGAAGAAATGCGAGGAGAAATTGAAAAACAGTGGGGAATTATAGCTACCGATAATTATGGTTTGTCGGAAGTCATTGGCCCCGGTGTTTCCGGAGAATGTCAGGAGCGGCAAGGGCTTCATATCAATGAAGACCATTTTCTGGTGGAAGTGGTAGACCCGGTAACCTTGGAACCAAAGGAACCAGGAGAAGAAGGGGAATTGATCATTACGCCTTTAACTAAAGAAGCTTTACCTCTTTTACGCTATCGTACCAGGGATATCAGTAAAATAAATCCTGAGCCCTGCCGCTGTGGTAGGACTACTGCCCGGATGCAACGGATTAAAGGACGTACCGATGACATGTTGATTATCCGTGGGGTCAATGTGTTTCCCTCGCAAATTGAAAGTGTTTTAATGGAAATTGAGGGCACCGCCCCTCACTATCAGCTAATAATTTCCAAACGGGGTTATCTTGATGAACTAGAAGTACAAGTAGAAATTGAGGAAAAATTCTTTACCGGAAAATTTAGTGATTTAGAAAGATTGACGCGCACTATCGAAGAACGATTGGCCTCAACCCTGCAGATCACTGCCAAAGTAAAGCTTCTAGAGCCAAGGTCTTTGGAACGGTCCGAGGGAAAAGCTAAAAGGGTTGTGGATTTACGGAAAAGGGAGGAGAGGGGATAAAGGATGGCAAGATTAATGACCGGAAACGAAGCTATTGCCCGGGGGGCATATGAAGCCGGAGTGAAAATTGGGGTTGGCTATCCTGGTACACCCAGCACGGAAATATTAGAAAATTTTGTGAAATACCCTGGGGTCTATGCCCAGTGGTCGCCCAATGAGAAAGTTGCCTTGGAAGTGGGGATTGGAGCTACCCTTGCCGGGGCCCGAACCTTGGTTACCATGAAACATGTGGGAGTTAACGTAGCAGCGGACCCTCTTTTAACCTTAAGCTATACCGGGGTGAATGCAGGGCTTGTTTTGGTATCGGCCGACGATCCGGGGCTTCACAGCTCGCAAAATGAACAGGATAACCGCTATTACGGTAAGCTTGCTAAGATTCCGGTTTTAGAACCGTCGGATAGTGAAGAGGCGCGGAGGTTTGTTAAACTTGCCTATGATTTAAGTGAGAAGTTTGATACTCCGGTAATTTTAAGGACTACCACGCGCATTGCCCATACCCATACTTTGGTGGAAGAAGAAAAACCGTTGGAGGTCTCGCTAAAACCCTACAGCAAAAACCCTCAGAAATATGTTATGATACCGGGAAATGCTAAAATTCGCCACCAGGTAGTGGAGGAGCGGCGGAAAAAACTTCTGGGATACGCCGAAATTACTCCTCTAAACCGGATTGAAGAAGGAGAAGGGGAGATAGGATTTATAACGTCGGGGATAAGCTACCAGTATGTAAAAGAGGCCTTCCCCAAAGCACCGGTTTTAAAGCTTGGGCTTACCTGGCCGCTTCCGGAAAAACTTATTTCAAACTTTGCCGAAAAGGTAAAAACCATCATAGTAGTCGAAGAATTAGAGCCTTATCTGGAAGACCATGTTCGCGCTTTAGGCATAAAAGCCATAGGTAAAGAGATTATTCCCCGTACCGGTGAGCTAAATCACCAAATTGTAAAAAGGGCGGTTTTAAAATACCTGGGGGAGGAAGAGCTTGAACCAATTACGAGCATAGATTTGCCTTTGCGACCACCGGTAATGTGTCCTGGCTGCCCCCACCGACCGGTATTTTACACTTTAAAAGAACTTAAACTTACAGTTACCGGGGATATTGGCTGTTACACCTTAGGGGTGATGCCGCCCCTTGGGGCAATTGACACTACCGTTTGCATGGGTGCCGGGATTGGCATGGCTTTGGGGATGGAGAAAGCCAGCCCTGAATTTGCTAAGAAAACCGTGGCGGTAATTGGGGATTCAACTTTTTTACATTCGGGGATTACACCTCTAATTGATATGGTATATAATGGTGGTAAGGGGACTATATTAATACTGGATAACCGTACCACTGCCATGACCGGCCATCAGCCCCACCCGGCAACGGGGCAAACTTTGATGGGAGAACCGGCACCGCAAGTAGATTTTGAGGCCCTGGCAAAAGCCCTAGGGGTTAGGCGGGTTGAAACCGTTGACCCCTTTAATTTAAAAGAACTAAAAAAAGTTATTGCCCGGGAAGTAGCGGCGGAGGAAGTTTCGGTAGTGGTAGTACGACGGGAATGTGCGTTATTACCCAATCAATCTAGAGAGCCTTTAACGGTAATTGAAGAGAAATGTACCGGTTGCCAGCGTTGCCTTAAGCTTGGCTGCCCGGCAATAGCTTTTAAAGATAAAAAAGCCACAATTGACCCGCTCTTATGTAATGGCTGCGGTGTTTGCGCTCAAGTCTGCAGATTTTCAGCCATATTAAAGGGGGACGATTCCCTTGGATAAAAATATCTTGCTGGCCGGTGTTGGCGGTCAGGGTACCATTTTAGCGAGTAAAATTGTTGCTGGGGTAGCCGAAAGGGCTGGTCTTGACGTCAAAGTGGCCGAAGTTCACGGCATGGCCCAGCGGGGCGGCGCGGTGGTTACTTATCTACGCTTTGGCCAGATGGTGAATTCTCCTTTAATAGCCGAAAAAGAAGCGGACTTTCTTTTGGCTTTTGAAAAGTTAGAAGCCTTACGTTGGCTTTCCTATTTAAAACCGAAAGGCAGGGCCCTGGTAAACGACCAGGAGATTTATCCCCTGCCGGTATTAACCGGTGGAACTACTTACCCGGACTTTCAAGAAAACGCCCAGGGAAGAACTTATCATTTAATTCCTGCCCGGGAAATTGCCCAATCTTTAAAGAACCCCCGAGGCATAAATATGGTACTTTTAGGATTTTTAGCAAAGATGCTAACTTTTCCGGAAGATGCCTGGATTTTTGAAATTCAAAAACGCTCGGGGAAATATGCTGACGCCAATATTGCGTGTTTTCAAGCTGGTTTTAAGTATGGGACATAGGAAAGAGGGTTTTTCTACCTTCTTTCCTTTTTATTTTTATATCAATCCAGGGAGGAATGCCCAATGAAAAAGGAAGTGTTAATTACCGTCAAAGGGAGTCAAAAAAATGAATGGGGGGAAGAGGACACCATTGAGCTCACCACATTAGGGTATCTCTACAAAAAGCCGGATTGCTACTATTTAGTGTACCAAGAATCGGAGATTTCCGGGATGGAAGGCACAACAACCACAATTAAAGTAGAGCCTTCAAGAGTTACTTTAAACCGGATGGGAAAAAATGAACAAAAATCGGTATTTGAGCAGGGAGTTTTTCATGAATGCATGTATATTACTCCCTTTGGCATGATGAGTTTGGCCGTACATCCTTCGGAAGTGTATGTAGACTTGACAGAAATGGGCGGGACGATTAAGCTTTTATATGAATTAAATTTAGAACGGCAAAAGGTTTCCGATAACTTTTTGTCTATTGAGGTTAGGGAGGCTTGAAAGTGGAGTATCTTTTACAAAGAATTACGGGGGAGATTAAAGAAAATTTACGGAAAGCGGCGATAAAGGCCGGATATTTAGGGGTAGAGGACGATTTATCCTTTGAACTGGAGAAACCCAAAGAAAAAGCCCACGGCGATTTAGCCACCAACTTAGCCCTGCTTCTTACCAAAAAAGCCCGGAAAAACCCCCGGGAAATTGCCAGTACCTTACTTGAGTTTTTAGAATATCCACCGCTGGTGGAGCGGGTTGAAATTGCTGGGCCCGGTTTTATTAATTTTTATTTTAAAAGCGATTGGGTAACCGAAGTTATTCCGGAAGTATTGAGTATGGGAGATAAGTACGGTCAGTTATCTTTGGGGGCCGGGAAAAAAGTGCAGGTAGAGTTTGTTTCGGCTAACCCCACAGGTCTTCTTCATATGGGTAACGGCAGGGGAGCGGCTTTAGGGGATATCCTTGCTAATATCCTTAAAGTGGCAGGGTATGAAGTTTCCCGGGAGTACTACATTAACGATGCCGGAAACCAGATTGAAAGCTTTAATAAATCGGTTGAGGCTCGCTATTTAGAACTTTTAGGGTATAAAATTGAGTTTCCCGAAGAAGGCTACCACGGTGAAGATATTATTGAGACCGCTAAAAACATCATTGCTCAGTATGGGGATCGTTTTATTCACCTGCCGGAAAAAGAAAGGCAAGAGTTTTTAGGAAAAATTGCCCTAGAAGAAAAGCTTTTAGCTATTAAGGCCTCTTTGGAGAACTTCGGGGTAAAGTACGATGTTTGGTTTTCCGAAAAATCGTTACATGATTCCGGAGAAGTAGAGAAAACAGTAAAGCTTTTATTAGAAAGAGGCTACCTTTACGAAAAAGACGGAGCCCTCTGGTTTGCTGCTTCAAAATTAGGTGAAGAAAAAGATGAAGTGTTAGTGCGGAAGAATGGGGTACCTACCTATTACGCTGCTGACATTGCTTACCATAAAAATAAGTTTGACCGGGGTTTTGATCTGGTAATTAACATCTGGGGCGCTGACCATCATGGCCATGTAAGCCGGATGAAAACGGCTCTAAAAGCTTTAGGTTACGATCCGGAAAAGCTTACTGTAATTTTAATGCAGCTGGTGCGGCTCTTCCGGGGCGGAGAGCTAGTACGGATGTCTAAACGGACCGGCCAGTATATTACTTTAGATGAGCTGGTAGAAGAGGTAGGAGTAGATGCTGCCCGGTATTTCTTTATTATGCGCAGTCACGATGCTCATTTAGATTTTGACCTGGATTTAGCCAAAGAAAAATCCAATGAGAACCCGGTGTATTATATTCAATATGCCCATGCCCGGATAATGAGCCTTTACCGGCAATGTAGCGAGCAGGGTGTTAGCTTACCGGAGCTCAAGGAAGTGGACTTAAAAATATTAACTAATGAAGCAGAGCTAGAACTTTTGCGCCATTTGGCCCAGTTTCCAGTAGAAATAGAAAAATGTGCAATTTCCTTGGCTCCCCACCATTTAGCAAGGTATCTTCATGAATTAGCCGGACATTTTCACACTTTTTACAATAGCTGCCGGGTTTTAGGAGCGGAGGAAAACTTAAGTAAAGCACGGCTACTTTTAGTAGAAGCCACCCGTATTGTACTGAAAAAAGGATTAAGCATACTGGGTATTTCAGCCCCGGAGAAAATGTAAAATCGGAAGTAGCAAACCTCCAACCTTTAATCTCCATATTGACTTGGAAATTCGGGACGGTTAGAATGGAAAAAGTGAGTATTGGTAGCATTAGGAGGATTAAAATGACGAAGTTTATTTTTGTAACCGGAGGAGTGGTCTCTTCTCTAGGGAAAGGAATAACTGCAGCATCTTTAGGCCGATTGTTAAAAAGTCGGGGACTTAAAGTGGCCATTCAAAAATTTGATCCTTATATTAACGTTGACCCGGGAACTATGAGTCCGTATCAGCATGGGGAAGTGTTTGTTACAGACGATGGTGCGGAAACTGACCTGGACTTAGGTCATTACGAACGGTTTATCGATATTAATTTAACTAAAAATTCCAATGTTACCACCGGTAAAGTCTACTGGGCAGTAATTAGCAAAGAACGCCGCGGAGATTATTTAGGCGGTACCGTTCAGGTTATTCCCCACATTACCAACGAAATTAAAGAGCGGATTTTACGGGTAGCCAAGGAAAGCAATCCTGATGTGGTAATTACGGAAATTGGCGGTACGGTGGGAGATATTGAATCGTTACCTTTTTTAGAAGCTATACGGCAATTAAAAAATGATGTGGGAAAAGATAACGTTTTATACATCCATGTTACTTTAGTTCCAACATTAAGGGTGACCGGAGAACTTAAAACCAAACCGACCCAACACAGTGTCAAAGAACTTAGAAGTATTGGAATTCAGCCGGATATTATAGTGGCCCGTTCGGAACGGCCTTTATCGAAAGAAATTACCGAAAAAATTGCTCTTTTTTGCGATATTGATAAAAATGCCGTAATTCAGGCGGTGGATGCTTCTAATATTTATGAGGTTCCGTTAAAGTTAAAAGAAGAAGGTCTTGATGATATTGTCATTGAAAAGTTAGGTCTTACCTGTGGGGAGCCGGATTTAACCGAATGGGAGCAAATTGTCGAGCGGTATAAAAACCCTAAATATGAAGTAACTATTGGGATTGTTGGTAAATACGTTGCTCTGCCGGATGCTTATTTAAGCGTTGCCGAAGCTTTACGCCATGCCGGAATTTATCACGAAACCAAGATTAACCTTCGCTGGATTGACGCGGAAATTCTGGAAAAAGAACCAGTAGAAAAACACTTAAGCAATCTCGATGGCATATTAGTTCCTGGAGGTTTTGGCGACCGGGGGGTAGAAGGAAAAATAAAGGCCATTCAGTATGCCCGGGAAAACAACGTACCTTTTTTGGGCCTGTGCCTTGGCATGCAGACAGCAGTAATTGAATTTGCCCGCAATGTAGCAGGGCTGGTAGAGGCTAATAGTTCCGAATTTAAGCCGGAAGGTCCCCACTCGGTAATTGACCTTTTGCCGGAACAAAAGGAAGTGGAACAACTGGGCGGTACTATGCGCCTTGGTTTGTATCCCTGTAAGCTTATTCCAGGAACTAAAGCAGCTCAGGCTTATGGGGAAGAGATCGTCTATGAGCGCCACCGCCACCGGTATGAGTTTAACAATGAATACCGGAAACTTTTAACCGAACTGGGACTGGTAATTAGCGGAACCTCCCCCGACGGTCGGCTGGTGGAAATCATTGAAATAAGTGACCATCCCTGGTTTGTGGCAACGCAATTCCATCCGGAGTTTAAGTCCCGCCCCAATCGCCCCCATCCGCTCTTTAGGGATTTTATCGGCGCAAGCCTTAAAACGAATAAGCTTTTTTAGAAAAGTATTAAACGACCAGCTGTAAAGTTGGTCGTTATTTTTTTCAAAAAAAATAAGACAAAATTCGACAAACGGTGAAGGATTATAAAAGTTTGTGGCGAATTTAATACAAGCGGGAGGCGGTAAATTTGACAAATCTCACTATTTTAGTGGTGGATGATCAACCAGGCATTTTAAAACTTTTACGAGACGCTTTAGAGTTAAAAGGTTATCAGGTTTTTACCGCCAGCAATCCTAATTTTGCTTTGGAAATCGTCAAAGAAAAGAAGCCAGAGTTTTTACTTATGGACTTAAATCTTCGAGGACAAAATGGCCTTTTGGTTGCTAAAGAAATTAAAGCACTTTTTCCAGAACTGAAGATTATTTTTATGACCGCTTATAGCGAGGAACAACTCTTAGAACCGATTCAAGAAATAGCAGAGGCAGTACTGGTTAAGCCTTTTGATTTGGAATTATTATACCAAAAATTACATATATTGAAAAAAGACAGGGTTGAACAATTAGGAATATTGTCTAATTGTGACACAAGGAATTTTTAAATTTACGGAGAACTCTTCCCTTAAACGGGAGGGGTTTTTCTATGGTGGTGTTTCCCGAAAAAGAAGTTTCCCTGGTTTGTCCTGCTTGCCAGAAAAAAAGACAGGTGAAAATATCGATTTTTCATCTTAAGAAAAGGGAGAAAGAAGAATATCACTGTGCCTGCGGTTTAAAACTTTTAACCATTAAGCTGTTACCTTTAGATGAAACCTTTATTAGCTTATGTTTTTTTAATGATAGTCAAATGCAGCGCTACCGGCTTAAAGAATTTGTGGCATTAGATTTAAACCAAACCGTTTCCCAGCATAAGGGAATGAGGTTAAAAACTCAGGAAGGGGAGTACGATCCTTTAAAATATGATCCTTTAAAAGATGAAAAATTTTTAAAAGAATATTTTGTGGCTCCTATTATCATGTATGAATTATTAAGCCACTTGGAAGGGCTTGGGTATCAGGGTAAAATTCAGTGTGAATGCAACAACTTTAAAGGAGAACTGGAGCTTTTTCCTGAATATTTAATTTTGCGATGCCAAAATTGCAAAAGATCAAAAATTTTTTGGGCGTTGTCTGAGGAAGATGTGCTAAAATTAGGGCAGAAGGCCATACTATTAACAACAATGCCAAAAAAAGAAAAATAACTAAAGGGGGAGTTAGCTTGGCCTTAGTTACTGTTTCTGAACTTTTAACAAAAGCCCAAAAAGAAGGGTACGCTGTTGGAGCTTTTAACTGCAACAACATGGAAATTGTGCAGGCAATTGTTGCGGCCGCAGAAGCGGAAAACAGCCCGGTGATTATTCAAGCCAGTCAGGGAGCAATAAAATATGCCGGGATTGATTTTATTGCCGCTTTAAGCCACCAGGCGGCCAAAAATGCCAAAGTGCCGGTGGCGTTGCATTTAGATCACGGTACCAGCTTAGAACAGGTGATGGCCTGTATCCGTCACGGATTTACTTCAGTGATGATTGACGGCTCTAAATATCCCTTTGCTGAAAATGTAGCGATAACCAAAAAAGTAGTGGAGCTGGCTCATGCTATTGGGGTTTCGGTAGAAGCGGAGCTTGGAAAAATTGGTGGAACTGAAGATGATATTTCGGTAGATGAAAGGGATGCTTTTTTTACCGATCCAAAAGAAGCTCAAGAGTTTGTTGCCCGGACGGGGGTTGATTCTTTAGCGGTGGCGATTGGAACGGCTCACGGTCGTTACAAGGGAGTGCCAAAGCTTGATTTTGAAAGATTGGCGAAAATCCGGGAGCTTGTACATATCCCCTTAGTACTTCACGGTTCTTCCGGTGTCCCCGATGAGGATATCAAAAAAGCCATTTCCCTGGGAGTTGCCAAGGTAAATATCGATACCAACATTCGGGAAGCGTTTGTCGGGAAAATGCGGGAAGTCTTAGAGAAAAATCCCGATGAGATTGACCCGCGGAAAATCTTAGGCCCCGCTAAAGAAGCGGCTATTGAAGTTATCCGCCAGAAAATCAGGGTCTTTGGTTCTTCTAATAAAGCCTAAGAGGTGTTGGTATGGAAATTTTTTTGGATACTGCTAATATTGAGGAAATAAAAAAAGGAGCAAGCCTTGGGATAATCACCGGAGTTACTACCAATCCTTCCCTGATTGCTAAAGAAGGCCGGGATTTAAAGGAAGTAGTAGCGGAAATAGCAGGGCTTGTCAATGGGCCAATTTCAGCGGAAGTAATAAGTTTGGAATATGAAGGAATGGTGCAGGAAGCCCTTGAGCTTTCTAAACTTCATCCCAATATTACCATTAAAATTCCTATGACCTGGGATGGTATCCGGGCTGTAACAACTCTCTCCCAAAAAGGAATAAAAACTAATGTAACTTTGGTTTTTTCGGCCAATCAAGCCCTTCTGGCAGCGCGAGCGGGAGCTACTTTTGTCAGTCCCTTTGTGGGAAGACTTGATGATACCGGACATGACGGCATTTATCTAATAGAAGAAATCAAAACTATTTATGAAAATTATAACTTTAAAACTAAAATCATAGCGGCAAGCATCCGGCATCCGCTTCATGTAACCCGGGCGGCCAAGGTTGGGGCGGATATTGCAACGGTACCTTTTAAAGTTTTAACGCAAATGTTTGCCCACCCTCAAACTAAAGAAGGTATTGAAAAGTTTTTGGCAGACTGGCAGGCTATGAAAAAATAACCAAACGGGCGGAAACTTTCCGCCCACCATTCCCTCGTTTTTTCTCGCCTTTTTCTTTTCCCGGAAAAGCTTATTTAAAGGTAAAAAATAGAGGTTAATAATGCTTTTGTCTTTAGGTTAGCGGGCATTAGTAAATTTTGGAACTATAAAAGGAGGAACGGTTCTTTTGCTTACCAAGGAACAGCTGGAACAAAAGACCATAAAAGAACTTTATGCTCTTGCCCGGGAGTTAGAACTTCCTGGCTACTACAAATTAAAAAAGCAGGAGTTAGTGTTTGAGTTAGCAAAAGTTTTTGCGCAAAAAGCTCGGGAACAGGAACAAAAGGAAAGTTTAATTACGGCCTCTGGAGTATTAGAAGTCTTACCCGATGGCTATGGCTTTTTAAGACCGTTTAAGTTTTTGCCAAGCCAGGATGATATTTATGTGTCTCCATCCCAGATTAGAAAATTCGATTTGCGAACGGGCGACCAGGTGTTTGGCGTCATAAGGCCCCCCAAGGAAAACGAACGGTATTTTGCGTTATTACGGGTGGAGAAGGTAAATGGTAAAGACCCGGAAACTTCTCCCGAAAGACTGCATTTTGATGCATTAACTCCCCTTTATCCTCAGGATCGGCTGTATTTAGAGACGGCACCGGACGAGGTATCGGCCCGGCTTATCGATTTAATTGCTCCTATTGGCAAAGGACAGCGGGGATTAATAGTAGCCCCACCAAAAGCCGGGAAAACGATTTTACTAAAACAAATTGCCAATAGTCTTACCAAAAACTATCCCGACCTTTACCTTATTGTGCTTTTAATTGATGAACGACCGGAAGAGGTTACGGATATTGAACGCTCGGTGAAAGGGGAGGTGGTGAGCTCTACCTTTGATGAGCATCCGGAAAACCACGTTAAAGTGGCGGAGATGGTGTTAGAGCGGGCTAAGAGGCTTGTGGAGCATAAGTATGATGTGGTAATCTTATTAGATAGTATAACGCGATTAGCTCGGGCCTATAACCTGGTTATACCGCCCAGCGGCCGGACATTATCGGGAGGGGTAGATCCGGCAGCGTTATACAAACCAAAATGGTTCTTTGGGGCTGCTCGCAATATTGAAGAGGGGGGAAGTCTAACGATCCTTGCTACGGCTTTGGTGGAGACCGGTAGCCGGATGGATGATGTAATTTTTGAGGAATTTAAAGGCACCGGTAACATGGAGCTAATTTTAGATCGTAAACTTGCCGAACGGCGAATTTTCCCCGCAGTAGATGTGCAAAGATCCGGTACCAGAAAAGAAGAGCTTTTATTTACCCCGGAAGAACTGGATTTTGCCTGGAAGCTTAGAAATGAACTATCCAGCTTGACTCCCCAGGATGCGGCGGAACATTTAATAAACCTTATCAAAAAAACCAAGAGCAATGAGGAGTTAATAGCTCGCTACTTGAGGAAGAACCGGACATGAGAATTGTAGTGGCTAAAAAAAACGGCGAGTTTTTTGATTATCCCCTTTATCCTGCTGGTCGTACGGGTAGTTTCTTTACTCCTATAGAAAAGAAAGAGTTAATTAAACTTCCTCCGGGAGCAACATTAGTTTTAATACCAGGAAGTAGATCTCTGGGGTTTGACCGAGAGGGGAGGCTAAAAAAAACTAATTATTTGGCGGTAGCAGCTCTCCTTCCCCAGGGGTACACCAGGTTATATCTTCCAGCGTATGTCAGGACAAAAGAGGAAGTGCTGCCTTTATTTGGCTATACGGCGGTGGTAGCGCTAAAAGGAGAGCTCTTTGTGGCCGCTGCAAAAACCGATGACGACTTTCGCTGGTCCCCGGAAAATTATGATTTACCGGAGTTAAAGGAGAAAATTAATGAGGCCAAAAAGCTTTTTCCGGAAAACCGTTTAGTTCGCCATCTGGAAAACTGTGCTGTAAACTACCGCTGCTTTACCGCCCAGAATCTTTTCTACGGTCGCTGGGAAGGCGGGATTCCGGTATCGCCGGCGTGTAATGCACGCTGTTTAGGGTGTATTAGCTTACAGCCTGCGGATCGCTGCCCCTCCCCTCAGGAGCGGATTTGCTTTGTGCCGAATGTTCAGGAAGTTTTTGAGCTTTTGGCCTATCACCTGTCCAGGGCTAAGGAGGAGGGGATTATAAGCTTTGGCCAGGGGTGTGAAGGGGAGCCTTCGCTTCAAGCCGGGGTAATTTCTGAGGCTATTTTAAAAGTACGGCGAGAATTAAAAGGAGGAACCATTAATATTAACACCAATGGAGGAAATTTTAACGGTTTAAAGGAAATAATTGATGCCGGGGTGGACAGCCTCAGAATAAGTATCATAAGTGCCCGGGAGGAAGTTTATGAGAGGTATTATCAACCGGTAAATTACCGCTTGAACGAGGTTAAAAAAACAATTAAGTACGCAAAAGAAAAAGGGAAATTTGTAGCCTTGAATTACCTGGTTTTTCCCGGGCTTTCCGATACCGAGGTGGAATATGAGGCCTTAGCCAATTTTATTAGGGAATGCGGACCGGACATGGTACAGTTTAGAAATTTAAACATCGACCCGGATTATTTGGGAGCAAGAATAGCTTTTCCCCCCAATCCTTTTGGCCTTTACAATTTATTTTTGCAGCTTAAAAGGGACTTTCCAGAACTTATCCTGGGGAATTACTCCCGTCCCGTAAATAGGGGAGAAAACACTACCTAAAAAATTTTGCCCCATTGCCAAAAACTTTGCGGAATGGGGCTTTTTAATTTTACAACAAATGTCTTAATACTACCAGCGAGGTGATACCAAGGACAATACTTAAAATTGCATTTTTACCTATCAATAAAGAAGCAACGGTAATTAAGCTGGCACCGATATAAGGATTGGTTAAACTCACATCCAATTTTCCCTGAGGGGCAAAGATACCCGGAAAAATTAAAGTTGCCAGAATGGCTACCGGGATATACCTTAAAGCCCTTTGGATAACCGTGGGGAGGTTTTTATTGGTAAAAAGTACGAGAAAACTTACTCTTGTTAAATAAGTTACCATTGCCATTAGTAAAATCAGAAGTATGTACTCTGTTTTCATGGGGCAGTACTCCTTTTTTCTGTTAATAATTCTAGAATGGTTCCTAATATCGTGGCAGTTACTGTAGCTAAAATAATGTACCATTTGCCGGGGATTAAAAGGTAGCCGGCTATTGCCAGGATTCCGGCAATTAAGAATACTATTAAAATTTGCCACGACTTAATTTGTCCGATAACAATACTTAAAAAAGTAGCGGGCATAGCAAAATCCAGGCCCCAGGACAAAGGGTCTTTAATTAAAGTCCCCAGTAAGGCGCCGGCAAGAGAACTAATTAGCCAGAAAAAATAAATACCGGCTTCGGAACCTAACATAAAATAGGGGTTACCTTTATAACTACCTTCCTGTTGGTAGTGCCCGATGGTAGTTCCGTAAACTTCGTCAGTTAAACCGAAAGCAAGCAGGTAAAGCCATTTGGTATTCAATTTATTTAAAAAGGGCGCTAAAGACAGGCCCATGAGCAGATGTCTTAAATTAATCAGTAAAGTTGAAAGGACGATAAAACCAATACCGACCCCTTCTTTAATCATGCCAACGGCCATAAATTGAGCGGAACCGGCAAAAACCAAAAGAGACATCAGGAGGGTTTCTCCAAGGGATAGTTTTGCTTGCGTTGCCATTATCCCATAGGCTAACCCAAAAGGTATTAACCCTAACATAAAAGGGGTTGTTTTCTTTAGGCCATGAAAAAATTCCTTTAAATCCATAGAATCTCCCTCCCCACTATTTCGGTTAAAATCAAAGACAGTTTTCAGCCGTTTAAAAAAATTTAAAAGAATATTCATTATTGTCAATTAATTCAATATCGATATGAGTGCTTAGTAAGAATTTTGACATAATTTCTTTTGTTTGGCAAGTTAATAAAGTGATGAAATTTAGCAACCGGTAACGAGGGTTTTTCCGTAATATTTCTTGACAGGTACAAGTAGCAAAAAGTAAAATTTTAAAAAATAATGATTATTGATTATGTAGCAATAGATGCTAATTCCTGGAATAAAGAGGCAAATAAAGCTAAGTTTAAAAACAAGTGGCTTAAGTGCAGTAATTTTAAAAAATAAACTTGCTAAATAATAGGGGGGATAGGTGTAATGGGAAATCATTTAAATTACCTTCAGCGTTACAATGAAGGCTTAGATTTTTTAAATTTAACTGTAGATGATTTACTGCTTATGGCTGAATTTAAGGAAGTCTTCACCAGGGAAGCCGAAAAATTTGTAAACAAGTTTTATGAATATTTAGGCAAATTTCCTTATCTTCAAGAATTAATTAGAAAACACAGTACTGTTGAAAGGCTAGCAAAAACCCAGATGGAATATTTTATTTCTTTAACTTCTGACAGTATTGATGAAAATTATATTAGAAATAGATTGGCAATTGGGAAAAAACACATGGAAATTGCTCTTTATCCTAATTGGTACCTGGGGGCTTACCGCTTATATTATGAAGTGGTTGGAGAATTAGTGGCGCAAAAATATTCCCCGGGTACAGAGTTGTATTTTAAAGCGGTGAATGCTTTTTACAAAAGAATTAATTTTGATATGCAGTTAGCGATTGAAAATTATATTGCGGAACAACTTAAATACTTGGCAGAAATCCAAGAGCAAGTGGCGGAGGCCGCAGGGTTTATTTCTTCAATTGCTACGAAAACTAATATTTTAGCTTTAAATGCGTCCATTGAAGCAGGAAGAGCTGGTGAACACGGTCGGGCTTTTGGGGTAGTGGCCCAGGAAGTGCGAAAACTTGCTCAAGAATCGGCCAAAGTGGCCAGGGAAATAACTGAAATGATTAAAAATAATATGGAAGAAATTGAGAAAATTCGTCGACAAAATAGCGGGATGGTGTGAGATGATTACTTTTAACCGCTTTGATTTTATGAAAAATATGTCCAAAGCTTTGGATTTAAGCATGGAGGGACTGCAGGATCACCACCGGAAAGTAGCTTATATTGCTTATCGTTTGGGAGAAAAACTTAAATTAACTAAAAGTCAAAAACGAGACTTAATATACCTTGGATTGATTCATGATGTAGGTATTTTAAAATGGGATGCCCATGATGAAAAAATTCGCCAAATTGCTGAAAATGAGTTTGAGCATTGTCGCCGGGGAGAGTTGTTTTTAAAAAATACTTATTTTGATCATTATGCTAAGTATATTTTTAGCCATCACGACCATTATATCGGTCAAAATCCTTCCGGGCTTTCTGGTGAGGAGATACCTATTTTATGCCGGATTTTGTTCTTAGCTGATAGGATTGCCATAAATTTTAATCCAGAAGGCTGTATATTAAAACAAGCTAAAAACTGGAAAAATATGGTTAGAAATGAAAAAATCTTTGACCCGCACGTCTTAGGGGCATTTAATGAACTGGCGGAAGCGGAAGAATTTTGGTTAACCTTAGGAGACAGCGACATTTTAAATCAGAGATTAGAGGAAATTGGGGATGAAGAAGCAATAATTGAACCTCAAGAGATGATTGCCCTTGCTGAGTTATTTGCTAAACTGGTAGACCATAAATCGCGCTTTACTTTTCATCATTCACAGATGGTAGGGAGAATTGCCAGCTATATAGGGAAAGTGTTAAATTTACCCAAGATGGAGATTATTTTTTTAGAGATAGCTGGGCTTTTACATGATATAGGGAAAATGGCTGTTCCGGAAAACATTTTAGAAAAGCATAGTGCCCTGACGGAAGAAGAATTTCTGTTTATTAAAAGGCATACTTTTTATACTTATTATCTTTTAAACAAAGTTTTTCCTACCCAAATTGTTAGAGCGGCGGCTTTTCATCATGAAAAACTTGATGGTTCGGGATATCCTTTTAAGAAAAAAGCGGAAGAGTTAGGTTTTGAAGAAAGGTTGATGGCGGTTATCGATATTTTTGTTGCTCTCTCGGAAGAACGTCCTTACCGAAAAGGGCTTAGCTACCAAGAGATTAAAAATGTTATGGAAAATCTGGTGGAAAAAAATAAAATAGACAAAGATATGGTTAAAATTGTTCTGGATAATTATACTGAATTACAAGACATTAGAAGAAAGCTAGAGGGTGCACAGTTTTTTTAAGCCGAAGGCTCCAGACTTGAAGCCGAAGGCTCCAGACTTGAAGCCGAAGGCTCCAGACTTGAAAGGGAGAAATAATGTATTGACCCGTTTAGCTAAGAGTTTTATAATAAAATAGAGTCTAATAGCGTTCCTGATAAAGGCAAACCCGGCGAAAGCCGGGGACGCAAAGCTATAGGGGCTAAGGTAGGTTTCCTGCTATGCCAGCCAGCTGCCAAAGGTGTGAATTTGCTCTGAAACCCTCCGCCTTTTGGCAGGAGGGTTTATATGTTATTACCGCACAGTCAAGGAAGCGGTAATAGGTTAAAGTTTCTTTCGATGATATGAATTTACGGGCGGGGGATAAATGTGAACAAAAGATTTTTTTGAAAAAATAAAGCTGCTCCCATAAAAGAAGGCTCTGCAAGTTTGCGGGGCCTTTATTTTACGGTGAATGTCGGTATGGGTAGAAAAATGTCGAACTAATCATACTTTTCAATATATGTAAAATACCTTATTATGTAAAAAAAGCAGTAATAATGGAGGAAAAACATGCTATTTGTGGATATCTCAGCTTTTGCCT
The DNA here is from genome assembly GCF_001950255.1 of Carboxydothermus pertinax. Lineage (NCBI taxonomy): Bacteria > Bacillati > Bacillota > Clostridia > Thermoanaerobacterales > Thermoanaerobacteraceae > Carboxydothermus > Carboxydothermus pertinax. The sequence continues at coordinate 55,109 of NZ_BDJK01000020.1, read as the reverse complement.
TTGCGGTTAATCGTACTTTTGGTTTATTTGAAAAACACGAAAGGCTATATAAGATGAGGCGAACATTAATTGCTCTGCAACTTGGTAAAAGGCTAAATTTAAAAGAAAATGAGCTAAAAAAGATATTCCTTCAATCAATGCTTGCCAATGAAGATAAACAATTTTGGCAGAGTCAAAATAAAATCTATCCTTCGCAATTAATTGAAATAATGTTTCTGGCAAGTAATGTTGCCGGTTTTTTACGAGGTCGAAATGTCTGTATATTTACCAAAGAAAAAATAAAAGACTTTTTTCTTCACCAATATTTAAAAGTCTTTACCAAAACTCCAGCGGTGTTGGCATTATTTACCCTAATGGAAGAAGAAGCCTTCTGGTTTAATTTAGAAGAAGAGTTTTTATTTTTGGATATTTTAAGGTTAACAATGGGTTGGAATGAATTTTCAGGCTTAGCTGAAGAGGAAATGAAAAAAGTTTTTCTTTTATTGGCTAAACTTATTGATAATAAAGACATTTCCACCCGAAGACATTCGGAAAGAGTGGCTAAAATAGCGGTTAAAATAAGTAAAGAACTAAAACTTCCTTTCGAAAAAATAAAAATGATTGAGATTGCCGGCCTTTTACATGATATAGGAAAAATCGCTATTCCCACAAAAATTTTAAATAAACCTTCAAAATTAAGCGAAAAGGAATTTTTGTTAATAAAATCCCATCCCTTTTATACCTATAAACTTTTTGAAACCGTTGGCGGGCTTAATGAAGCCGCTAAATGGGCAGGGTATCACCATGAGAGACTTGACGGAAGTGGATATCCGTTTAAAATTAAAGGGGAAGGTTTGGAATTAGAGACACGCATTATTCAGGTAGCAGATATTTTAGCCGCGCTAACCGAAGATAGGAGTTACCGAAAATGTATGGAAAAAGAACAGGTAGTGAATATTATAAGTCTCGAAGTTAAGAATAAGAAAATAGATCCTGATATAGCAAAAATAGCCTTAAAATTACTGAGTGCTAAAGAAATTTTATAACTTAATAAAGAAAGGGGGGAGCGGTTTTGGTGAACCGCTTGCGATATGAATGCTAACCGTACTGCTGAATTAAGCATCCGCTTAACCGAATTTGAAGTGCCGCCTGTTCAAGATTTTCTGGTGATAGGAAAGCGGGCGCCCATTGGTATCGAGGCTTTTACCAAAATGGTGGAATTTATTTCACCAAACCAGTATAAGGCTATTCGTCTAAATCATGAAAAATTTGAGGGGATTATTATAAGAAAAAACTTTATTAATTTAATGGATGAGGAATTATTGGTATCAGCTATATTAATTGAAGTGGATGCTATTTCTGATGAGAGTTCAATTTTCAAAGGAAGTTTAAATATAGTGCTTAATATTAAAAAGGAGATAGAAATATGATTAAACGGGTAAGAGAAGTAATGACCTCGCGCCCCATTACCATTGAGCCGTATAAAAGCTTATTAGAAGTAAAGGAGCTTATGCGTGTAAAAAGAATTGGCGGGCTACCGGTGGTAGAAAAGGATAAATTAATTGGAATAATTACTTCAAAAGATTTAATTTTTTATCCGGAAAACCGGTTGGTAATTGATGCGATGACCGAAGAGCCCGTGGTAATTGAAGAAAAGGCGTATTTATTTGAAGCTTATCAAAAAATGCTTGAGTATAATATAGAAAGACTTCCGGTGATAGATGAATCTGGCTTGCTTACAGGGATCATAACAAGAAAAGTAATTGAACGGTATATTGGTTCTTACATAGATTCTATGACTGGGTTACCTAAAAAAGAATATGCATTATACAAGTGCCTTAAATTATTAGAGCAAGGAAATATTTGTACGGTCTTATTTATTGACTTAAATAATTTTGGGGAGTTAAATAAGCGTTACGGGCATGTAATTGGTGACCAAATTTTATTAAGAATAGCGGGAATATTAAAACAATTAGGAGAGGAAATTATTGCTGCTAGATACGGTGGAGATGAATTTATTTTAATACTGCCTTGGGATGAAATAAAAGCGAATATTTATGTTAAAAAGTTATATAATCTTCTTGAAAATGCCAAATGGCCCAATGATTTGAAAGTCCAGTGTGCTGTTGGAATTAAAGAGATAAGACTTGCAGAAAAAGTAGACTTAATCGAAGAAGTTTTTGCTTGCATAAACGAAGCAAGCTTAAAATGTATAGATGAGAAAAAGACAGTTAAAAGTCAAAATTAAACTCCGGTAGGTATGATATTTGTTGACATGATTAACATCCTTTGCTAAAGTAAGATAAAGGAATTTTAAAAAAGCACCTCTTCCAGAACAGGGGAGGTTTTCTTTTTGAGAAAATAAGAATCAGGAGGAGATTTTATGACAAGACGCCTTTTTACCTCGGAGTCTGTTACTGAAGGACACCCGGATAAAATTGCTGACCAGATTTCCGACGCGGTGCTAGATGCGATTATTGCCCAGGATCCACAGGCTCGCGTTGCCTGTGAAACGGCAGTAACCACTGGCCTGGTACTGGTTATCGGCGAAATTACTACCAACTGCTATGTGGATATACCTAAAGTTGTGCGGGAAACAATCCGGGAGATTGGCTATACCCGGGCAAAATACGGTTTTGACGGCGATACCTGTGCCGTTATCACTTCCATAGATGAGCAATCTCCGGATATCGCCCTGGGAGTTAACCGGGCTCTGGAGGCCAAAACAGGAGAAATGACTGAAGAGGAAATTGAAGCCATTGGTGCTGGTGACCAGGGAATGATGTTCGGTTATGCAACCAACGAAACCCCGGAAATGATGCCAATGCCTATTTCTCTAGCTCACAGGCTTGCCAGGAGGCTTTCGGAAGTGCGGAAGTCCCGGCTTTTACCATACCTTCGTCCCGACGGAAAAACCCAGGTTACTATAGAATATGATGACGACAAGCCAGTACGGGTGGATACTATTGTGGTGTCAACTCAACACCACCCCGATGTTTCCAATGAAGAAATTCGCAAGGACATTATCGAGCATGTGATTAAACCAGTAGTGCCAGCTCACCTTTTGGATGAAAATACCCGTTATTTTGTAAACCCCACCGGTCGTTTTGTGATTGGTGGCCCACAGGGGGATGCCGGACTTACGGGGCGGAAAATTATCGTTGACACCTATGGCGGTATGGCTCGCCACGGTGGGGGAGCCTTTTCCGGGAAAGACCCCACTAAAGTGGATCGTTCGGCCGCCTATGCTGCTCGATATGTTGCAAAAAACCTTGTAGCAGCTGGGATTGCTGATAAAATCGAAATCCAGCTTGCTTATGCCATTGGGGTGGCCAAGCCCGTTTCCATCATGGTTGATACTTTTGGTACTGGCAAAATTGCTGATGAAAAAATTGTGGAACTCATTAAAAAGCATTTTGATTTGCGTCCGGCAGGGATAATTCGGATGCTGGATTTACGGCGGCCAATTTACAAGCAGACTGCCGCCTATGGGCATTTCGGCCGTACCGATATTGACCTTCCCTGGGAGCGGACCGATAAGGCGGAAATTTTAAGAATGGAAGCAGGACTTTAAAAGAAACCCTGAGCCAGTATACCTGGCCAGGGTTTTAACTTTTTTGCCCTCTTTAGCATACGGTATAAGGGGGTGGCAAAGGTGATTGAGGCGATCTTGGCGGGATTTTTTGTCTATGGGGTGATTTCGGCTATCATAGTGCTTTGGGAAGCTATTTACTGGCGCAAGGGAAAAAATTTATGGTTGGTGATAAACGACCCGGAGGAACTTTATGAGATGGAAAAGCTTTTGTATTTTTTAAAAGAGCGTATTCCAGGGGTCAGAGATATAAAGATTGTAGATTTAACGAAGGTGGAAAAAACGGGAAAAAAATTTGCCCAAAGTTACCCACCGTTCCAGGTAATTACCAGGCTGCCGGAGGAAATTAATGAAAGAAACTATATTATCTTTTTTTAAAATTCAGGGCAGGGATAAAGCGGTAATGGTTAATAATTTTTAGGGATTAAGTATAATTATTTAAAAATTTGGTAATATTACTACCGTGAAATTTAAAAAATGGAGGTAGTAATATGCTAAGTTTACTGGAGAAAACAAGATTACTAAACCGCTTTATCCAGCGAAGTCCCCAAAGGCCGGAGCCTTTTATGGAGCTAGCTCTAATGCTTGGGGATATTTCCAAGGCAAGCGTGTTTATTATTGGCCGAAAAAAAATTTTAGGGTTTTATGAACGGCCGGATATGGTGGGACAGGTGATTAGCGGGCGGGATTTAGAGACTCGCCAGGTCGAGCAGGACTTGCAGGATTGGTTATTTTCTTACAATCAAACGGAACACAATATTAAAGGGGATGACGTCCTTACTTACACCGTAGTACCGGTTTTTGGCGGTGGTGAGCGGCAGGGCACAATTCTCCTTGCCAAAAAAGGCAGTGAGGAGTTTAATGCCCAGGATTTAATTTTATATGAGTATGCTGCGACCGTAGTAGGCTTGGAAATTTTAAGGTTAAACAGTGAGCGATTAGAAGAAGAAGCCCGGAAAAAAGCCGCTGTTCGTCTGGCCCTTGATGCCCTTTCCTATTCAGAGTTAGAAGCGGTGAAAAAAATTTTTACGGAGTTAGACGGGGTTGAGGGGTTTGTAGTAGCAAGTAAACTTGCCCAAGAGTATCATTTGACCCGTTCGGTAATCGTAAATGCTTTAAGAAAACTGGAAAGCGCTGGGGTGATTGATTCCCGGTCTTTGGGGATGAAAGGCACTTATATTCGGGTGTTAAACGATTATTTTTTAGACAAGCTTGAAATTGCCCAGCAAAATTAAGAATAGTCGTGAGTGGTTGGCCTTTTTGGAGGTTTGAGGTTAGAAGTTAGAAAATAGTATCAAAAACTCATCTTAGTACAAAAATTAAGTTTTGTCAAAGTCCGCCTTGGTAAAAGGCGGTTTTTTTCTTTTTAAAGGCTTTTTGCTATTCTCTTCCTGGCGCCAAAAATTAAAAGCCCGGGCTTTTACCAGGAGGTTATTTTGTGGATCGTTTTTTCGAAAAGTGGCAAAAGGCTAAAGAGAGCCGGGAAGGGATGGAGGAACTTCTTAACTACTTGCGACCATTGATAAAAAAAGCAGCTTACCGGTACCGAAATCCCTATTTAACGGAGGATGACCTTGTTCAGGAAGGAACGTTAGCAATAATTGAAAGTGTTTACCGCTTTAAGCCCGAGCGCGGGGTTTATTTTTTAAAGTATGTGCGGGAGGTGGTTTACGGTAGGATTTATTCCCTTTTGCGTTCGGAAAGAGCCCGGCGGGGCAAGGAAGTACTTTTAGAAGATTATCCGGTGAAAGTTTTACCTTTTGCCGAAGAAAGGTCAGAGCTAATAATACCTCCAGGGGTTTTAACCCTCCGCCAGGAAAGGCTGATTATCTTAAAGTATAGACAGGGAATTTCTTTAACTGAAGTAGCAAAGATTTTAAAAATCACTCCCGCCGGTGCCTATGATTTAGAAAAAAGAGCCCTGCGAAAATTGAAAAAATATTACCTCTCCTTAAAAAATCAATAAAAAACTGCACTTTCCTTTACGTCAGCCGGCTGAAAAATAAAAAATCCGGGGAGGGATTTAGATGGCGGTATTAGCTAACAAAGTGGGAACGGTCTTAAGGCTCAAATTGGTTGTTGGAGATGATGGCAGTGGCAATCCGGTGTATGCTTTTAGAAGCTATAGCAATATTAAGCCCACTGCTTCCAACGATGATTTATATGCGGTAGCCGTTGCTTTAGCGGGTCTTAGCAGTTACCCACTAAATGGAGTTTTCCGAAACGATACAGAGCTTCTCTATAATGGCTAAGCCGAAGGCTCCAAACCTGAAGCCGAACTTGAAAAGGGGGGATTGAAAGATGAAAGTTTTAGAAATGATTTTTCAAAACCAGCAGGGTAAGAATGTGACAATTAGGGTTCAAGAACCCAAAGGTGGCCTTACCAAGGGGGAAGTAGATGCTGCTATGAACCTTATCCTAACTAAAAATATCTTCACCTCCAGCGGTGGAGATTTAGCAGGACTTAAAGGTTCGCGAATTGTAGAGCGAAACGTGACCGAATTTTAAGAAAAGCCGTGGCAGATGCCACGGCTTTTTGCAGAAAAGGGGGGTATTAAATGGAGTTTTTTAGCCAACTTGCCAACTACAGCTTCCCCATGGCGGTAGCGGCGTTTTTGTTGGTGAGGATTGAGGGAAAGCTGGAAGAGTTAAATAAATCCTTAAACGAGTTAACCCAGGTGATTGCCGGTAAGGAGCTGTCTTAGCGCCACCGTCATCCGGGGTACGTCAATTTGCATTGGGCAGCGCTCCTGGCAGCGACCGCATCTAAGGCAGACGTAAGCCAGGGGTGCTGCTTTATCTAATCCTCCTGCTATAAAAGCGGTCCAAATGGCCCCAATTCCCCCTAAGTACTTATAACCATAGTGGCCAGCAGTTAAAGAAAAAACCGGACATTCGTAAAGGCAGCCACCGCAACGCAGACATAGTAAAGCTTCTTTAAAAGTTTCATTTTTGGAAAGCTCTAACCGGCCGTTGTCTAAAAAAATTACGTGAAGCTCTTTAGGACCATGGGCACCGTAAGTGGTAACTTTTTCAATATCGCCGGTTTTACTGGGGCCGCTTATGATATTAACATAAGAGGGTACGGTATACTGGGCATACCGCCAGGTAACTTCCGCTGTTTTAAAAGCGTCATCTAAAGTTGGAACGAGTTTCTCTAAACCAACAATTACGATATGCACCGGAGGTGCGCCGGTAGCAAGCCGGCCGTTCCCTTCGTTTTCAATAATAAAAAGGGAGCCGGTGTCGGCGGCTACGATATTAGCACCGCTTATCCCAATATCCGCTTTAAAATATTTTTCCCGCATAAACTCCCGTACGGCTGCTACTTCCGCAGCAATTTCGGGAGGGATTTCCTTTTTAAAAAAAGCGGAAAAAAACTTTGCCACTTCTTCCCGGGGAATATGAATGGCCGGAGAGAGAATGTGCATCGGTCGATCATTTCTAAGCTGCTGGATGAATTCCCCCAGGTCTGTCTCCCAGAGAGTATTGCCCCTTTGTTCTAAATGTTCCCTTAAACCAATTTCTTCGCCTACCATTGATTTAACTTTAACGATTAATTTTCCCGTTCCTACGATTTCATCAACAATTTTTAAAGCATGAAGAGCATCTTTAGCAAGATAAGTTCGGCCGTGATTTTCCTCAATGCTTTGGGCGGCTTTTTCGTAGAGGAATTCTAAGTTTTCTAATGCTTTTAACTTCATTTCCCGTACTTCCCGGGCTCGCTCAACCGTGTGGGGAAAACGGGTCAGGGCTTTGTTTACATTTTCCCGGTAAGATTTTACCGCTCGACTTAAGGCTAAATTAACATTTGGGTTATGAGCGGCATTAATTAAACTTTCGGAAAGAGCATGCAAATCCTTTTCTAAATCCACCAACTAAATCACCTTCTTTAAAGGAGAATTTCGGTTAGGTCTTTCACTGGAAGGGTGGTATATTGCGAGAGGTTAAAATAACAATAAGGACAGGCGGTGACTATTTCTTCTCCACCACTTCGTTCCAGTTCTTGAACTCTTTGCTTGGCTAATGCTTCAGCCAATTCAGGGAATAAAAGCTTGGTAGCGCCACCGCAACAGGTGGTAAATCTACCGCTTTGGGGAAGTTCTATTATTTCACTCTCACAGTTGTTTTTTAAAACTTCCCGGATTTCGGTAACTACTCCTAATTCTCGCGCTAATCGACAGGGATCGTGGATAGTAATTTTCTGGGTGTACGTTTTTTTGGGAAGTTTATCAATACAAGCTTTAAGAAACTCCGGCATGGTAAAAACTTCAAAAGGGAAATCAACAAACATCGGGTAAATTTTCCGAAACATTTCGGCAGCATGGGGAGAGGCAACTATAATCTTTTTGACTCCCCGACTTTTAAAAATTTCCGTAAGTTTTAAGGAAATTTCCCGAACGTCATTAAGGTAGCCGTACTCATATAAAAGAGCTCCGGCGTACAATTCCTCTTCCCCCAAATACTGGGGGGTAATACCAAGAAAGTTTAAGAGCTGGACATGTTTTCTTAAGATATTAGCCGTTTTTTCCCGGTCTTTAGCGAGGATACCGGCATAAACTTTTTCGGGATTAAAACCAAATTTATCTACCAAGTTTCGAAGGCCAAAAAGGATTTTTTTGCCAGAACCAAGCTGGTTCATAGTCTTTAGGGCTTTTACCAAACTATCGATGTAAGGGAGCATTTGGTATTCGGTGCCGGTATAAAAAAGATATTCACTATGAGAGGAAAAGCTAAGTCCCTCGGCCCAAGAAGTAAGTTCCCGACCCTTTAAACCTAAAGGGTTCTTATATTTTAAGATGTTTTGACGAACAAGCTCAATGGTGGCTGGGGGAGTTATTGTAATTTCCAGCATGAAAATCCCTTCCTTTTTTCTTGTGCTTAACTCTATTAAAGGAGTTATCACCAGAAAATGTCAATAAAATTACAAATTGTGTTTTGTATACTTAATTTGGAGGTTGGAGTGAAAAATGATAAAAACATTTTTTACGGCAAAAGGAGGAAATGGGAGGAAAGTAAAGAAAAAAGTAAGTGGTGATGTTATGAATTACTTGGACGTGTTAAAGCTTACGGTATTGGCCGGGGAAATAATGATTAAAAGCGGGGCGGAAATTTATCGCACTGAAGATGTCATGGACCGGATTGCTAAAAATTACGGAGCAAGACAGGTGGAAAGTTTTGTTACTCCTACCGGGATATTTTGTGCCATTGAAAGCATTGACGGTCAGGTTTTTACGACGGTACGGCGAATTGAAAGCCGGGGCTTTAATTTAACGAAAATTGATAAGGTAAATGCCTTTTCCCGAAGACTTTCAAAACGTCATATACCGGTAGAGGAAGGGATAAGGGAACTTACGGAGATAGCTCAGGAAAAAAGCGAATATCCCTGGTGGTTAAAAATCTTCGCCGCTGGAACGGGGGCTCTATTTTCTACCGGTTTAATCGGTGGAAAGGGAGCAGAAATGGCAGTTTCTTTTCTCATTGCAATTTTAGTGCGGGCTTTTATTATGGCGGTGCCGGATTTTGGCCTTTTTCCCTTTTTCTTTGATTTGGCGGGCGGGTTTATTTCTACCTTGCTGGTGGTGGCGATTGCTAAAATTTATCCTCTTATGCTGGGAGTTACGGTGGTAGGAAGTATTATGCCTTTTATCCCGGGGATGAGCATTACCAATTCAATTCGGGACGCTATTGCCGGTGACTTTTTAGCAAGCCAGGCCCGGGGCCTTGAGGCTTTTTTAAGGGTTTTAGCTTTAGCGGTAAGTGCAGCGGTGGTTTTGGCGTTAGTGGTGTAGAAAAGGGGTTGGAAGATGGGAATATTGTATGCTTTTTTGGTTTCCTTTGCTTTTGGTATTTTATTTAATGCCCCCTGGGAGAGCCTTTTTTACGGAGGAGTTACCGGTGCCGGGGGCTATATTGTTTATCTTTTAGCAGGGAAAACTCCTTTTGCGGGAGTATTTTTAGGCTCTCTAACGGTGGGGGCTTTAGCGGAAATTTTTGCCCGTCTTAATAAAAAGCCTACGATAATTTTTATTACTACCGGTTTATTGCCCCTGGTTCCGGGGAAGTTAGCTTATGATACTATTACTGCATTTATCCGGGAAAACTTTAGTTTAGGGGTAAGCCTGGGGCTAAAAACTTTTTTTAGTGCGGGGGCTATTGCTTTGGGAATTGCGATTACCTCTTCGTTAATGCGAATATTTAAGACTTTTGGGAAGAGCAAATAACAATGCTTTTAGACTTTCTTTACCCCAAGCCTAAAGTATGCCCCCTATGTTTAAAGCCAATGCCTAAACGCGAGTTTTGTCAACCTTGCCGGGAGTTTTTAAATAAAGCCCGACCGGTGTGTCAGGTATGCGGTCGTTTTTTACCGACAGATTATGGAATATGCTCTGATTGTCGTAAAAAAAATTTTAGTTTCATTAAAGCTTCCGGACTTTTACCTTATACCGGTCCGGTACGCCAAACGATGGTTTTTTTTAAATATAAAAATAAGCGTTATGTCTGGGATGAGCTTTATGACCTTCTGGCTTGGCATTGTCGAGAAAAATTAGGTACAAAATTTGATTTTGTTGTTCCGGTTCCCCTGCACCCGCGAAAATTCAAAGAGAGAGGCTACAATCAAGCAGAAATTTTAGCGAAAAATCTTGCTCACCGCTTGCAGCTACCCGTAAAAAGCAATTTTTTAGTGAAAGTTCGAGAAACACCGGCACAAGTGCAGTTAGGCTTTAAACAACGAAGGAAAAATCTTAGAGAAAGCTTTTATGTTACTGGAAGAGTTACTGGGAGGGAAAAGGTGCTTTTAGTAGATGATGTCTTTACCACTGGGGCTACTGCCGAAGAATGTACCCATAGTTTACTTTTAGCGGGTATTGCCGAAGTTTATGTGCTGACCATGGCAACTGCTGTAAAAAAATGACATATTAGCAAAGATTATGCCAAAAAAATTTAGAAAATTCAATTGTCAATAACTTATCCACAAGAGAACCCTTGATTTTGGTAGTTATCAACAGAGTTATCCACAATATCAACAATTTTACCTGTCCACATAAAAAAATTTTTCCCTATTTTTCGACACGAAAATTTATCGTTGACAAAATATTGCTAAAATGCTATGCTCAATACAAAGAACGTGAGTCGCTTGGGCTTGCGTTTTAGTAAAAAGCTTTAAGGAGGAATTGGTTTCATGCAAGGCAGAGTGAAATGGTTTGACCCTAAAAAAGGGTACGGATTCATCGAGAGAGAGGATGGCGGCGACGTATTTGTCCACTTCTCAGCCATCCAGGATAAGGGCTTTAAGACCCTTGAGGAAGGTCAACAAGTGGAGTTTGAAATTGTGGAGGGTGCCCGCGGGCCACAAGCGGCAAACGTCGTAAAATTATAAGGGCATTTAAACCCCAGGGATATTCTCTGGGGTTTTTTAGTAAATATATTTAATGAGCCTTGTTTTGCAGGTGGCTGGTTAAAATAATAAAAAACAAGGAGGTGTTTTTATGAATGTTCAAGTGCGGGGCAAAAACATCGAGGTCACTCCAGCTTTAAAGGAGTATGCCGAAAAGAGACTTACCAAACTTGAGAAGTATTTACCCAAAATTGATTTAGTTCACGTTACTCTTTTGGTGGAGGGAGATCTACATAAAGCAGAAGTAACTATTCCCGTGGCCGGCTACCTTTTGCGGGGCGAAGAAGAAAGTCCGGATATGTACTCTTCTATTGACCTGGTAGTGGAAAAGCTAGAAAAACAAGCTAAAAAATATAAAGAAAAGCTAAATGCCCGGTTTAAAAATAATAAAAACTATACGACGGATAATAGTAATGTAATTACCGGGGAAGAACAGGACAATGAAGTAAAGATAGTTAAATCAAAACGTTTTGCCATAAAGCCTATGTCGCCGGAAGAAGCAGCTATGCAGATGGAACTATTAGGTCATTCCTTTTTTGTATTTACTAATGCCGATACCGATGAGATTAATGTAGTTTACAAACGACGGGATGGAAAATACGGCTTAATTGAACCAGAAATTTAAGAAAAAGTTTGACAATGGTCATAAAAAGTGGTAGAGTTAGAGCAAGGCTTTTGCCGAATAAAATTTGCAGGAGGCATTGTATCGATGCAAGGAAAAGTTAAATGGTTTGACCCGGCCAAAGGATACGGGTTTATTGAACGGGAAGATGGGGGCGACGTGTTTGTCCATTTTTCCGCAATTAAGGGCAACGGGTTTAAAACCCTGGAAGAAGGGCAAAGGGTAGAGTTCAACATCGTTGAAGGCTCCCGGGGCCCGCAAGCGGCAGACGTCGTAAAGCTATAAATTGCCCGCCAAACCCCTCCGCCAGAGCGGGGGGTTTTTTTGTGCCTAATTCAGGAACGGTCATAAGAGAATCGTACCTATTTTTGGCGTTTAAACGCAAATTAGGGGACGGACCATTAAAGATTTTGGGAGCAACAGGGCAGGTATTCTGGATTTTTTTGATATTAAAGGGTGATATGCAGGAAAATTACGGATTATAGAGAATTATATTTTTAGTTACGAGAGGAGGATATGCGTGTCAGTTTTAAGTAAAGAGCAGTTAGCGGAGCTGGAGCTATTGCTGGGGCGCATTAAAGGAGTTAATGCGGCCCGGGTGGTATTAGATGGGGAAGGGAAAGTAGATGAAATCCATCTTTTAGCAGGAAGCACCCGGAGCCCTAAGCAAATAGTGCGGGATGTGGAGTCAGCCTTACTTGCCTCCTTTAATATTGCCATAGATCATAAAAAAATCAGTATTGCGCAGGTGGAGGAAAGTGAGGAGGACGACACCCGGGAGGAAATCCGGCCGCAGGTGGCTAAAGTGGATATGGTTTTAGAGCAAAATATAGTAAAAGTCAATGTTGAATTAGCTATTGGTGAGGCCAGGATTTCCGGAGATGCCGAAGGTCCTGCTACCTCGCAGAATCGAAAAAGGCTCTTAGCCTTGGCTACTGTTTATGCGGTAGAAAATTTTTTAAATAAAAACGGAATATTTGTCGTGGAGGACGTTCAGGAGTTGTATATATCCGGGAAAAAAGCAATCGTGGTAGCAATAGCTGCCATCTTGGGCCGGGAGGAAGAAAATTATTTAGGTGCGGCCTATGCCAATGGAGATGAAAGGGAAGCTGTAGTTAAAGCAACTTTAGCTGCTATCAATAGACGGCTTCGCTTTTTTGTGGAAAAATAAATTTTTAAATAAATTTTAGAGAGAGAAAATTTTTTTGATGCAGGTGTTTTGCTGGTGGAAGGACCGACATATCCCAATAGGAAGCTAGCGCTTCGAAGCCGAGCCCGAGCGGAATACTGCCTGTCTGCCGATTAGCCGAGGGCGGATAGAGCTTATTCGTAAGGGAGGGCGTTTTCACCATGACCGCAAGAGTGGTTAAGATTCTGCTGGCGATTGTCAGCTTAATCATCGCCGGTGGTGCGAGATTTTCGGCCTAATTACCACCAAAAAATTTATATTTATGTCGGTCCTTATTTTAAATTTAGCTGAGGTGAAAAAATGGTCAATAAAAATAGAATAGATTTATTTATTTTCTAAAACGAAACAAAGTTATTTTCTATTATGTAATTATTGGAATAATTGGTTTTAATTTATTTATAAAGTTTTTGTTATATTTTATTAATGTAAAAAACTATTTTATACCATTTATTTTCTTCCTAATTTTTGGAACATTTGCTGAGAATCTAGCGATCAAAATGCCAAAATTTGGTTTTGTTTCAGTTGCATTTGGACTTGATGTAGCGGCGTTTCTTATTTTTGGTTATAAGATTTCGGCGGTAATTGCAGGAACTTCTTTTTTATTGGATTTCGGCAAAATTGATAAAAGAAATATTAAACTTTCTATATTAAAAAAGATTTTTAATTTTGGCCAAATCATAATTACCATTACTATTGCTGGTATTATCTATAACTTTTTAACTAATTTTTTCATCATAAATCCTTATACTACATTTTTTGCAGTTTTTATCTTTACTTTTGTGTATTTGTTTGTAAATGTGTTATTAGTATGTTTAGCAGCAAGCCTTTCGCTAGATTTACCATTTATGTATATTTTTGTAGACAATTTTAAAGGATTTATTCCAAACTATGCTTTGCTTGCTATATTAGGCTATTTAATGGCTTTGGTGTATAATTCCATTGGTATTCCTGGTATTATCTTATTCTTTATCCCCCTTCTTATTGCCCGCTATGTTTTTAAGCTTTACTCCGACCTCCGGGAGTCGTACCTCTCTACCATCCGGGCGCTGGTAGCGGCGCTTGAAGCAAAAGACCCTTACACGAGAGGCCATTCGGAGCGGGTGTCGGATTTGTCGGTGGAAATTGCCCGGGAAATGGGGATGAAGCCTGAGGAATTGGAGAATATCCGCTTTATGGCATTACTGCATGACGTTGGTAAAATCGGTATTTTAGATACCGTTTTAAATAAAAAGGGGACTCTGGATCCGGAAGAAAAGGATTTAATCCAGGAGCATCCGGTCTTAGGCTCGAAAATTGTGGAAGAAATTCCTTTTTTAAAACAGTGTGCCGGAATGGTGCGCCACCACCATGAGCGGTTTGATGGTACCGGTTATCCGGATAAAATTTCCGGGGAAAAAATTCCTTTAGGAGCTAGGATTATTGCCGTGGCCGATACCTATGATGCCATGACCTCAAACCGTCCTTACCGCCCCGCTCTGACCAAAGAGCAGGCGAAGAGGGAGATTGAACAAAATGCCGGTTGCCAGCACGATCCGCAGGTAGTAAAAGCGTTTCTCCGGGTAATCGAGTGGTTTGATCCGCGAGAAAAGGAATTAGAAGCTTTAAAAGAAGCTGCAGCGGCGGAAAGTACCTGAAGGGAGGAGTAATTATTTATTTAGAAGCTTTAGTTTTAGCTATCCTGTTAGGTTATCTCTTTAAAGGGCGGCTTAGAAATTTAGCGGAACTGGAGTTTAAGGCGCTTTTTTCGTTTATCGGGGCCTTTTTAATACAGTTTATCATTGACTACCAGATGGCCAATCCTTTTATCCAGGCTTATGGTCGGTATCTTCACCTGTTTTCCTATCTCCTTCTTTTTTACGGAATCTACAGAAACTACAAACTTCCGGGGATGGGGTTAATTGGCCTGGGTATTTTCTTGAATTTCCTAGTAATTGCCGCCAATGGCGGTTATATGCCGGCTGATCCCCGGACAATTTCTCCCGAGTGGATTACCATGATGAAAAAAGGGATAAGGGGTACTCACTCATTAATCGATGAACACACGCGCCTTACGTTTTTAGCGGATAATATTTACCTCTGGTTTTACCCGATAACTTTTTCTTTTGGCAAGCCCATTATAAGCTTTGGGGATATATTTATAACTTTAGGAGTTTTTTGGCTGGTTTTTCAAGGAATGCGCAAAGCAAATCCTAAAAGCTATAAGCTTACCGTTTTTCGCTAAGTTGCGGCTTTAGGTTTTAAGTGGTAAAATAAGAGGAAGAGCCTTTAAGGAACCGTAAAGGTTCCTTTATTTGTGCAAAGAGGTGAAAATATGCTGAAGTTTCTAAAGAATTTACTGGATGACAATGCCCGGGAGGTAAAAAGGCTTTCGGCCCGGGTGGAGGAGATAAATAGTTTCGAACCCCAAATGCAAAAGCTCTCCGATGAAGAGTTAAGGGCTAAAACCGGTGAGTTTAAAGAGCGGTTAGCTCGCGGCGAAAGTTTAGATGAGCTTTTGCCGGAGGCTTTTGCGGTAGTGCGGGAAGCGTCCCGCCGGGTTTTAGGGATGCGTCACTTTGATGTGCAGCTCATGGGAGGTATTGTGCTCCATGAGGGTAAAATTGCCGAGATGAAAACCGGGGAAGGGAAAACCCTGGTGGCAACCTTGCCAGCTTACTTAAACGCTCTAACCGGCCGGGGGGTTCATATCGTTACGGTAAACGATTACCTGGCCCGCCGGGATGCCGAATGGATGGGTAAAATCTATAAGTTTTTAGGCCTCACTGTGGGCCTGGTGGTTCACGGCCTGGATTATGAGGCAAAAAAAGCAGCTTACCGGGCGGATATAACTTATGGAACCAACAATGAGTTTGGCTTTGATTATCTCCGGGACAATATGGCCATTTACCCAGAGCAGGTGGTGCAACGGGAGCTATATTATGCTATCGTTGACGAAGTGGATAGTATTTTAATCGATGAGGCGAGGACCCCTCTAATCATTTCCGGTGAGGCGGAAAAATCCACTGACCTCTACTATACTTTTGCCAAAATTGTCAAACAGCTTGTACCCGAGGAGGATTATACCGTTGACGAAAAAGCCCATGCGGTAATGCCAACGGAAGCGGGAATTCATAAAGTAGAGAAAATGCTCGGGGTACAAAACCTTTATGCCGATGAGCACATGGAGTTAACTCACCACTTAAATGCTGCCCTGAAAGCTCAGGCTTTAATGAAGCGGGATCGGGACTATGTGGTGAAGGACGGACAGGTAATTATTGTCGACGAGTTTACCGGCCGCTTAATGTTTGGCCGCCGGTACTCCGATGGACTTCACCAGGCTATAGAAGCCAAGGAAGGGGTTAAAATTGAGCAGGAAACCCAGACTTTGGCTACCATAACCTTTCAGAACTACTTTAGAATGTATGAAAAGCTTGCGGGGATGACCGGTACAGCGGAAACGGAAGAAAACGAGTTTCGCAAGATTTATAACCTGCCGGTAGTGGTTATTCCAACCCATAAGCCGATGATTCGTCAAGATTTGCCGGATGTGATTTATAAAACCGAAAAAGCCAAGTTTAAGGCTATCGTGGAAGAAGTTTACCGCCGTCACCAAACTGGTCAGCCGATTTTAATAGGTACCATTTCCATTGAAAAATCCGAAATGTTAAGTGAAATGCTCAAAAAACGGGGTATACCCCATCAGGTTTTAAACGCTAAATATCACGAAAAGGAAGCGGAGATAGTGGCGCAGGCCGGACGGCTTGGGGCAGTTACCATTGCTACCAATATGGCCGGTCGTGGTACCGACATTTTGTTAGGAGGAAATCCGGAGTTTTTAGCCCTGCAGGAGCTAAGAAAACTGGGTAAAAATGAAGAAGACGACCCTGACCTTTACCGGGAGCTTTTAGCCAAATATAAAAAAATTACCGATGAGGAACATGAAAAAGTAGTCGCGTTAGGTGGCCTTCATATAATTGGCACCGAACGGCACGAATCCCGGCGGATCGATAACCAGCTCCGGGGGCGGGCCGGACGGCAAGGGGACCCGGGTTCGTCGCAATTTTATATTTCTCTAGAAGATGATTTAATGCGCCTTTTTGGCTCGGACAACATTGCCGGGCTAATGGAACGCCTGGGGCTTGATGAAGACACGCCAATTGAGCATCCTTTAATTACCAGATCCATTGAAACGGCCCAAAAACGGGTGGAAAACCGGAACTTTGAAATTCGAAAACACGTTTTAGAATACGATAACGTCATGAACCAGCAGCGGGAACTTATTTACCAGCAGCGCCGCCGGGTGCTTTTTGGGGAAGATGTTTTAGCCTTTGTCCACCAGATGATGGAAGCGGTGGTGGAGCGGGCGGTAGATACCTACTGCCCCGACGGGGTTCATCCGGAAGAATGGGACCTAAAAGGGTTATTAGAGTACGCCCATAACGTCTTCTTACCCAACCATCAGTTAACTCCTGCTGATTTAGCTGAAATTGGTAAAATAGCCCTCGTTAACTTTTTTGCAGACAAAGCCAAAGAATATTATAAGCAGCGGGAAGAAGAGCTTGGGGGCGAACAGCTTAGGGAGCTTGAGCGGTACGTCATTTTGCGGGTAGTGGATGAAAAATGGATGGACCATTTAGATGCTATGGACCAGCTGCGGGAGGGAATTGGCCTTCGGGCTTACGGGCAAAAAGACCCGCTGGTGGAATATAAGTTAGAAAGCGTTGATATGTTTAACAACATGATTGCTTCCATTCAAGAAGATGTGGTGCGGTATTTAATGCGCTTGCAAGTAGCAAAACAGCCCCAAACCAGGAGGGTACGGCGGGTGGTAGAAAACCGGTATCAAGAAGAAGGACACAAAAAGCCCTACCGCCGGGAACAAAAAATTGGGCGCAATGACCCCTGTCCCTGCGGCAGTGGGAAGAAATACAAAAAATGCTGTGGGAGAAACGAGTAAAGGAAGTGGTGAGTGGTGTCTATTGAGTTAAAAAAAGCTTTGGCAGAAATTACCGCAAAGATTGAGGAAATGAGGGTTTCTCTTTGACATTCCAGGAAAAAAGGAACAAGTAGAAAGGCTTTTGGCAAAAACTTATGAACCGGGTTTTTGGGATTATTATCAGGAAGCCCAAAAGATTTTAAAAGAATTAAACCGCTTAAAGGACGATATTGAAAAATTTGAGGGGCTTTTAAAGGTTAAAGAAGAATTAGAGGTTTTAAATTTACTTTTGGAAGAAGAAGAAAATGAGGAGTTAGCCCGGGAAGCGGGGACTAAGGCCCAGGAACTACTGGAAAAACTCCACCGCATGGAAATAGCTTTATTATTATCTGGCCCCTACGATAAAAACTCGGCCATTGTTTCCCTTCATGCCGGAGCCGGGGGGACCGAGGCTCAGGACTGGGTGGAGATGCTCTACCGGATGTATACCCGCTGGGCGGAAGAAAAGGGTTATAAAGTGGAGTTAATCGACCGGCTTTTAGGGGATGAAGCAGGTTTAAAGAGCGTTACTTTTAGCGTGGAGGGTTTTGGGGCCTTTGGCTATTTAAAAGCAGAAAGAGGGGTGCACCGGTTAATCAGGATTTCTCCCTTTGATTTTTCTGGCCGACGGCATACTTCCTTTGCTTCGGTGGATGTCTTGCCGGAGGTGGAAGAAGATGTTCCGGAAATAGAGTTAAAAGAAGAAGAGTTGAAAATTGAAACTTTCCGCTCTGGCGGGGCGGGTGGGCAGCACGTCAACAAAACTGAATCGGCGGTACGGATTACCCATCTTCCCACCGGGATTACGGTAGTCTGCCAGAATGAACGCTCGCAGTTAATGAACAGGGCCTTAGCGGAAAAACTATTAAAAGCCAAGCTTTTGGACTTGGAAATGAAGAAAAAAGAGGAAGAACTTGCCAAAATTCGGGGGGAACAAAAAGAAATTGCCTGGGGCAGCCAAATTAGAACCTATGTTTTTCACCCTTATAGTTTAGTTAAAGACCACCGCACCGGAGTGGAAGTGGGGGATGTCCAGGGGGTTATGGACGGAGAAATTGATGTATTTATTGAAGCCTACCTGAAAATGCTGGTAGCACAAGGAGGTAGCCAATGAAGCTTGCGGTAAGAGCAAAGGACGTAATTGATTATTTCTGGATTACAGTTGGGTCGGCGTTCATTGCTCTAGCCCTGGACTGGTTTTTAATTCCCAATAAAATTGCAGCCGGTGGGGTAAGCGGTATAGCTACCCTTATTCATTATCTTTTTGGGCTACCGGTAGGAGCTGTAATGATTGCCTTAAACGTCCCCCTTTTTCTTTTGGGCTTTAGGGAACTGGGGCTTAAGTT
>NZ_BDJK01000020.1:0-35895 GCF_001950255.1 Carboxydothermus pertinax | reverse complement strand
TTTTAGCTTCTTTATATGGCGGGGTGCTATCGGGGGTGGGGTTAGGCATTGTCTTTAAATTTAAAGGTAGCACCGGTGGTACCGATTTAGCGGCAGCTATTTTTCGCCGGTTTACCAAAACCAATGTAGGAATGACCTTGCTTTTGATTGACGGGTTGGTGGTTTTAGCTTCGGGAATTGTATTTAATCCGGAACAAGCGCTGTATGCGTTAATCTCTATTGTGGTTTCCAGCTGGCTTATTGACGTGGTTCAGGAAGGACTGGGCTATGCCCGGGCGTTTTTCATTATCAGCGATAAAACCGATTTAATTTCGGATAAGATAATTAACGAGCTAGACCGAAGCGGGACCTGTTTAAAAGGAGAGGGAATTTATACCCGGCAGGAAAAAAATGTTTTGCTGGCAGTGGTTAACCGCTCGGAAGTATCCCGTTTAAAGGAAATTGTCTCAAAAATCGACCCCAAAGCTTTTGTTATTGTGGCTAACGTCCACGAGGTTTTAGGGGAAGGATTTAAGCCAATAGCCAAGGAGGGGAAATAGTGCAGGACGAAATCTTGAATTTAAAGTTAATTGCAAACACCTTGCGTCAGCATGTAATAAGAATGGTGGGCGAGGCAAACTCTGGCCACCCTGGAGGTTCCCTTTCGGCAGCAGATATTTTGACGGTACTTTTTTTTAAAGAAATGCGGATTGATCCGGCAAATCCTCAGTGGCAGGACCGGGACCGTTTTGTTTTAAGTAAAGGCCATGCCTCACCCATTTTATATGCCGCCTTAGCGGAGCGAGGTTTTTTCCCCAAAGAGTGGCTTTTAGGGTTTCGAAAGATAAACTCGCCTTTGCAGGGGCATCCGGATATGAAAAAGGTTCCGGGAGTGGAGATGTCTACCGGTTCCCTGGGCCAGGGGTTTTCTACTGCCGTTGGTATGGCTTTAGGGCTAAAGCTTGACCGGAGTCCCGCTCGGGTTTATGCCCTTTTAGGTGATGGGGAAATCCAGGAAGGGATTATCTGGGAAGCGGCCATGGCGGCGGCCCATTATAAGCTAAATAACCTTACGGCGATTCTGGACTATAATGGACTCCAAATTGACGGGCCGGTACAGGAAGTTATGAATCCCGAGCCAATTGCCGATAAATGGCGGAGCTTTGGTTTTAAAGTAATTACCATTGACGGGCACAATATTTCCGAAATAATTAATGCTATAGACACTGCCCGCCAGTATTTAGAGGGCCCCAGCATCATTATTGCCAGAACCATTAAAGGTAAAGGTGTTTCCTTTATGGAAAACCGGGCGGAATGGCACGGAACTGCGCCAAAGCCAGAACAAGTAGAGAAAGCGCTGGCGGAGCTTTTAGAAGGGAGGGAAAAGCTGTGGGAGGAATAGCCACCCGCGAAGCCTACGGTAAAGCGTTAGTGGAATTAGGGCAAATTAATGAAAAAATAGTAGTATTAGATGCAGATCTCTCCAAGTCTACCAAAACTTCAGATTTTGCTAAAGCTTTTCCCGACCGCTTTTTTAACATCGGTATTGCGGAGCAAAACCTTATGGGAGTTGCGGCAGGCTTAGCAGCAGTAGGGAAGATCCCTTTTGCCAGTACATTTGCAGTTTTTGCCGCGGGCCGGGCTTTTGAGATAATCCGAAACAGCATTTGTTATCCCAAGCTTAACGTTAAAATTGCGGCAACCCATGCGGGCTTAACGGTAGGGGAAGATGGAGCTTCTCACCAGGCAATTGAAGATTTAGCCTTAATGCGGGCTCTTCCCAATATGAGAGTGTTTGTACCGGCAGATGCGGCTCAAACCCGGGCAATAGTAAAAAAAGCGGCGGATATTGAAGGACCGGTTTACATCCGCCTTGGACGTTCTGGCGTTCCCGAGGTGTTTGGTGACGATTATGAATTTGAGCCAGGAAAGGGAAAAGTCTTAAAAGATGGAAAAGATGTTACCC
The DNA here is from genome assembly GCF_001950255.1 of Carboxydothermus pertinax. NCBI lineage: Bacteria > Bacillati > Bacillota > Clostridia > Thermoanaerobacterales > Thermoanaerobacteraceae > Carboxydothermus > Carboxydothermus pertinax. The sequence continues at coordinate 33,950 of NZ_BDJK01000020.1, read as the reverse complement.
TGGTAGCAATCGGCATTATGACTGCAAAAGCCCTGGAGGCGGCGAAAATTCTTGAAACGGAAGGAATTGCCGCCCGGGTAATAGATATGGCCAGTTTAAAGCCTATCGATCGAGAACTTCTTGTAGAAAGCGCAAAACTAACTCAAGCGGTGGTTACCGCCGAGGAGCATTCGGTTATTGGTGGCCTTGGTGGAGCGGTGGCGGAAGTTTTAAGCGAAGAGTATCCGGTACCGGTGGTAAAAGTAGGCGTACAGGATGTATTTGGAGAGTCCGGAACCCCCGACAAGCTTTTGGAAAAGTACGGACTTACAGTAAAGGAGATTATAACGGCAGCCAAAAAAGCAATATCGTTAAGCCGCAGGCTCCAGACTTGAAGCCGCAGGCTCCAGGCTTGAAAAAGATAATAATAAGGACGGTAATCCCGGGGGAAAAGTTTTGGGGGTTCCGTCCTTTTTCATTGGGCAAAATTATGACAAAGCTTTAAAGCCTTGCCGGTAAGTTCCAGTATTTTTTTTGGGTAAAAACAAGGAAAAAGCCGAAACCTTGTCGAATAAAAAAAGGATGAAAGCGGGGGATACGGATGCTGCAGTTTTTTAACGTAACCAAAATTTATCCCGGCAGTATAAAGGCGTTAAGTGATATAAGTTTTAGGGTAGATAAAGGGGAATTTGTGTTTTTAGTAGGTGCTAGTGGTGCCGGCAAATCTACTCTTTTAAAACTATTAACCAGGGAAGAGGTACCAACTAACGGCCAAATTCTGGTAAGCGGGAAAAATATCGTCCGCTTTCGAGGGCGGGAGGTGCCTTTATACCGGCGAAAAATTGGCATGGTGTTTCAGGACTTCCGGCTTTTACCCAACAAAACCGTTTTTGAAAATGTAGCTTTTGCTTTAGAAATTTGTGGGTTGTCCGGAAAGCAGTTGAAAGAACGTTCTATGTATGCCTTAGAGCGGGTGGGTATGGCCAAAAAAGCTGATCGCTTCCCAGCGGAGCTTTCCGGTGGTGAAGCACAAAGGGTGGCGATTGCTCGGGCCATTGTTAATAACCCTATGCTGATTTTAGCGGACGAACCAACGGGCAATTTGGATCCGGATAATTCGCTAGCAATAATAAATCTTTTAAAGGAAATCAATTATACCGGCACTACCGTGATTGTGGCAACTCATGATGCTTTTATAGTGGATTCCTTTAGACAGCGGGTGATTGCCTTAAAAGACGGGAAATTAGTTCGAGACGAAGAAAGTGGGGCTTATGCCGGATGAGTTTAAACCTTTTAACGTACTACTTCAAAGAAGCCTTTAAATCGATCTTTCGCAATAGTTTTTTAAGCCTTGCATCGGTTTTAGTAGTTTTTATTACCATTTTCATTTTGGGTGTGGCAGCGCTGTTAATTATTAATGCGGGATATTTAGCGGATACTCTGCAGAACCAGCTAGAAATTTATGCCTATTTAAAAACCAATGCCGTTTCCATTGATACCCGTGCCCTTGAAGAAAAAATTAAGGCCATCGATGGAGTTGCAACGGTAAAATTTATCCCCAAGGAAGAAGGACTTAAAAAAATAAAAGAAAAGCTTGGCAAACGGGCAGATATTTTAGCAGGGATTGAAGAGCGAAACCCCCTTCCCGATGCTTATTTAATAAAAACTAAACGCCCGGAAGATGTACCGGTGGTGGGAAAAAAGCTTTCTAATTTTACCGAATTTGAAACGGTAAAATACGGTCAAGGGGTTGTGGAAAAATTATTAAAGCTAACTTCCCTGTTAAAAATTTTTGGATTAGGGGTAATTACTCTTTTTGGGCTGGGAGCGGTTTTTTTAATTATGACCACCATCCGCCTGGGAATTTTTGCCCGGCGCAAAGAAATAGAAATTGCCCGCATGTTAGGGGCAACTAATTGGTTTGTCCGGATGCCGTTTTTAATTGAGGGCGCTTTTTTAGGGCTTATTGGAAGTTTTTTGGCTACCATTTTAGTGGCAGTGGGATATTATTCGCTGCTGTTAAAAATAACCAAAACCCTGCCTTTTCTGGTGCTCTTTCGTGACCAGAACTTGCTGTCACTGACCTTTGGGGCTTTGGTAGGAGTTGGCTTGATTATTGGTATTTTAGGAAGTGTAATTTCTCTTAACAAGTACCTTAAGTTTTAGGGGGGATTTGGTGAAACGAGGAGTAGCGCTACTTTTAGTATTTTTAATATTATCGACAACTCCAATTTATGCCGAAAGTTTAACCTCAAAATTAAATAAAACGCGGCAGAAAATTGTCCAGACCAAACGGAAAATTGAAGACCGCAAAACCGATATCAAAAACTATGCTGAAGAAATAGCCCGGCTTGATGCTGAAGCGGAAAAGCACGCGCAGCAGCTGACCGCTTTATCCCGGGATCTTGTGTCTATTAAAAATAAAATCGCTTCAACCGAAGAAGAACTTTCCAGAACCGAAGAACTTTTAAACACCAATAATGAACTTTTTGAAAAAAGGCTGAAAGATTTTTACCAAAACGGCACTATTACTTATCTTGAAATTCTTTTGCAAGCGGAAAATTTATTTGATTTTATAAACCGCCTGGATTTTATGAGCCGGATTATAGAGCAGGATATTAAACTTTTAAATGATATTTCTAACCAAAAAAAGCAGTTAGAGCAACTAAAAGAAGAGCTTTTGCAGCAGAAAAATGAGCTTACCCTGCTAAAACAAAAGGAAGAGGAAGCACAAAAAAGTTTGCTGGCTGCTCAAAATGAAAAAGCCAAGCTTATTGAACTTGCTAAAAACGATGTAGCTCGGTATCAGCAGGAGGTAGACCGTCTGGAAGAAGAAGAGCAAAAATTAATTAAGGAAATTGTTAGGCAACGGCAGAGATCAAGTCCTGCCATGGGCAGCGGAATTTTTAAATGGCCAGTAGATGGCTACTACAATATTTCTTCTGGATTTGGATTACGGGAGCATCCTATCCTGAAAACCACGCGGATGCACCAGGGGATTGATATCCCGGCTCCTACTGGTACCGATGTGTTTGCCGCTCAAGCCGGTGTGGTAATTTATGCTGGGACAATGCAAGGCTATGGAAAAGTAATTATCATTGACCACGGCGGCGGCGTTTCCACCCTTTATGCGCATCTTTCAGCTATTAGAGTTTCGGTGGGGCAGCGGGTGGAAAAGGGCGAACACATTGGCGATGTGGGTAGTACCGGTCTTTCGACTGGTCCCCATCTCCATTTTGGTGTCCTCCTAAATGGTGAGTATGTAAATCCAATGCAATATTTCTAAAAGGCACGGAGTGTCCGTGTCTTTTTCTATCATTAAATACGAAATTATAAGAATTTGTTCCATATAGCATATCTTTTCTAAAAGTGCTACTATAATATTATTAACGCAAAGAAAAACTTAACAAAGACAGAGAGGTGTATATCGTTGTCCCGGAAGAAGATTATTGCCCTGGTGGTGGTGGTTTTATTCCTCTGGGGAATATTTGCTCTTGGAGGATATTTATGGAAAAATAATGGTGATAAGATAGAGACCTTGCTCACCGTAATTGCTTTAATTAAAAGCCAGTACTACCAGCCAGTTTCCACTGAAAAATTAATGAATGGTGCAATAAAAGGGATGGTAGAAGGCCTAGATGACCCTTATTCGGTATATCTTGATCCGGAACAGTTTAAACATTTAAATGAACAGATTACTGGAGCCTTTGGTGGGGTTGGGTTAATTGTTACCATGGAGGAGAAGCATATTGTTGTGGTAAAACCTATTCCCAATACTCCAGCGGCTAAAGCCGGCATTAAAGCGGGGGATATTATTGTAAAAGTAGCCGGGCGGGATACCAAAGGGATGGATTTAGATACGGCGGTAAGCTTAATGCGGGGGCCCGTAGGTACAAAAGTTAGCGTAGGAATTTTAAGACCCGGAGAAAAAGAAACCCGGGAGTTTACGCTGGTTCGGGAAACTATCACGATACCGACGGTTGAAAGCAAAATGCTTGATGATAAAATTGGCTATCTTGCTTTATCCCAGTTTACCGAAAACTCGCCGGAAGCGGTGAGAAAAGCGCTTGGTGACCTGAAGAGAAAAGGAATGAAAGGTTTAATTTTTGATTTACGGGATAATCCTGGTGGGGAGTTAACGGCGGCGGTCGAAATTGCTGACCTCTTTATTCCCAAAGGGAAAACCATTGTCTATGTCGATTACCGCAATCAGCCCGATGAGGAGGAAAAAGCTAATCTGCCGGCTTTAGGGCTTCCCATGGTAGTTTTGGTAAACGGTGGGAGTGCCAGTGCCTCGGAAATTGTAGCTGGTGCTTTAAAAGACTGGCAGGTAGCGGTTTTAGTAGGAGAGAAAACCTTTGGGAAAGGAGTAGTGCAATCAATTTTTAAGCTCCCCGGAAATGCTGGATTAAAGCTTACAGTGGCCCGTTACTTAACTCCGAAAAAACATGATATTAACAAAAAAGGGATTGAGCCGGATATAGTAGTTAAGCAACCGGCAGGAAGTAAAGAAGACCTTCAGTTATTAAAAGCGAAAGAAATTTTAGCCAAGAAAGTTAAATAAGCGAGGGAAAAGCATGCTCTGGCTTAAGCTTGCCGGAAATACTTTGTATACAGTTTTTCTGGCCTTATTTGAAAACCCTGTATTTTGGGTAGTGGTATTAATTATCGCGTTGCAATATTCTCGAATTTCGGGAAAGTTTATCCTGTCGCCAGGGGTAATTTATGACACATTTAAAGCCACCGCCCATGGGATAGTGGGAGGTATGTCCGGAAGCCTGGTGCTGGTTTTTTTAGGGATTGCTTTAAACGAGGCTGGACTTTCCTATCTGTGGCCTTTAGCAATTTTATTCATGCTTATAAACCCGAGGTTTTTATGTTTTTCCTACGCCGGAGGAGTAGTATCCTTAGCTTACCTTATTTTTGGTTTTCCTAAAGTAAATGTTGCTCAAATTGCAGCTTTAGTTGGGGTACTTCACCTGGTGGAGAGTGTCCTTATTTCCATTGGCGGGCATCTAGGGGCAAGGCCAGAGTATTTTAAGATTAAAACCGGACAAATTGTCGGTGGATTTGTTTTGCAACGATTTTGGCCCATACCGCTAGCAGCTCTGGTGGTGGTAACCCAGTTGCCCCAAACTACCGGGGGGATTCAAATGCCCGATTGGTGGCCGCTTATTAAAAGTAGTGAGACTACGCCTAATTTAATGTATTCTTTAATTCCGGTAGTAGCAGGCCTTGGCTATGGCGATATGGTAATAACCCGTTACCCCGAAGAAAAAAGCAAGTTATCGGCAATGTATCTTGGGGCTTACAGTATAATTTTAATTTTTCTGGCGATGCTTTCCATGAAATTCACTGTTATATCGTGGTTTGCTGCCCTCTTTATGCCTTTGGGCCACGAAGCGGTAATTTATTGGGGACGAAAGCTGGAAGAAGGGCGACCGCTTTTTGTTAATCCCGAAAACGGTGTTGGGGTAATGGTTTTAGGAGTTAATCCAGGCTCAATTGCGGATAGTGCCGGACTTAAAACCGGGGATGTAATTTTAACGGTAAATGGCGTTTACATCCACTCTCCCGAGGAACTTTTTCGAGAACTTTCCTACTCTTATGGGATGGTACCTTTAGAAGTATCCCGGCGGGGAAGCCACCGGATAGAAACTTTATACATGAAAAAATCGTTTTTTCCAGCGGATGTGGGGATTATTACGGCACCATCGCCTTATGATTCTTACATAGATCTAACACGAAAAAATCGCGGTTTTATTGGATATCTCTGGAGCAAAATCCGAGATCTAGCTAAAAAGTTATAATTATTTGTAGATAATAATTTTGCTATTTGCTATAATAAATTAAAACAAATAATTGGGAGCGTGGGATTTTCATGGTAGAGTTTAATACCCCATTGGGTACGGTAATTATTGAGAAGCATGACCGGGGCGATACGTTAAGAAGCCTTGAGATAGATGAAGGATTATCTAATTTCCGTCCTTACCGGAGACAAAAAGAAGCTTTAATAGATATAGCTAACCAGCCTCTGGGCTGGGTGGTAATTGCACGGCTTGGTGAAAAAATAGTCGGTTATGTTACTTTTCATTCGCCCGATGAGTTTACCCGCTGGGGAAAGGCCCATTTGCCGTTTTTGCTGGAAATGGGAGCTATCGAAGTAACTCCGGGGCTTCGCGGCACGGGGCTTGCCCGGAAGCTTTTAAGTGAAGCTTTTTCGGACCCGGTTTTAGAGAAATATATTGTCATGTCTACCGAATATTACTGGCACTGGGATTTAAAAAATAAAGGGATGGATGTCTGGTCCTACCAAAAAATGCTGGAAAACCTATTTTCTAGTGCGGCAGGGATGGAGCGGGTTTATACCGATGACCCGGAAATTACTTCTCATCCCGCTAATATGTTAATGGTCCGTTATGGTAAAGAATTAACTCCAGAACAGGTAGAACAATTTGAGGTTTTAAGATATGAGGGGAAAAAAGTATTTTAGGGAAAGTAATGTACTTTCCCTAAACTGTTTTATAAATATCCAGAAAATTTCTAATATTAAGTATTAAGAGGTGAACCTCATGCTGGTCAAAGATATCATGACCCGGGAACTGGTAACGGTAAAAAGTACTGAAACTATCCGGGAAGCAATGGCTAAAAGTCAGGAAAAAAGAATTCGGCATTTACCGGTGGTAGATGAGGAAAAACTGGTGGGGATTGTTTCGGACCGGGATTTAAGGTATGCCTGCCCTTCGCCTTATTCCGGGGAGAATGGACCCTGCTGGCAGATAAAAGTTGGCGCTATAATGCAAAAAAGGGTGGTTACTGCCCATCCCCTGGATCCGGTAGAGGACGCAGCCAAAATGATGCTGGAAAATAGGGTGGGGTGTTTACCGGTCCTTTTAGAAGACGAGCTTGTGGGTATAGTAACCCAGGGGGATATTGTAATGGCTTTTGCCGAATTAATGGGTGTATATAAGAGAAGCTCTCGTATCGAAGTCCGGGTGCCCGACCAGCCGGGAATGCTAGCGGAGGTTGCCCAAATAATGAAAGAATTAAATATTAACGTGGTGAGCGTGTTTTTGGCACCGAAAACGGAAAATGGTTTTAAAAATCTTATCCTGCGGATTGAAACCATGAATACCAAGCCTGTAATTGACCGGATTTTAGCCAAGGGATTTACCGTAATAAATCCCTTTGGAGAGGTATAAATATGGGTGGCAAGGCCTTTTTAATTTACGATGAAGAATATCTAAGTTATAAGCTTTCCGATGACCATCCTCTAAATCCGCAGCGGTATGCATTAACCGTAGAGTTAATGCAGATTGCAGGGATTTTAAACCCAGGAGAAATTATCCCACCCCGTCGAGCCACCTTGGACGAACTTTACTTGGTTCATGACCCAGCTTATGTTGAAGCGGTGATAAAATTAAGCAGTAATCCCGCAAAGGTGACTGGCAGCAGTTTTGGCCTAGGGTCTGAAGATAATCCGATTTTTTACGGGATGCACGAAGCAGCAGCATTAATTGCCGGGGGTTCGGCTCTGGCAGCGGAAATGGTTTATGAAGGAAAAGCGGACCATGTTTTTAATGTAGCCGGGGGGCTTCATCATGCTTTAAGGGATAGCGCCTCAGGGTTTTGTATTTATAACGACTTGGCGGTAGCAATAGCAAAGTTGCGGGAAAATGGTCTTAAAGTAGCCTATGTGGACCTAGATGCTCACCATGGGGATGGGGTACAGTGGCTTTTTTATCAGGACCCGGGAGTATTGACCATTTCTATTCATGAAACCGGCCGCTATCTGTTTCCCGGTACCGGGTCAATAACCGAACTGGGGGAGGGGGCGGCGTACGGCACTAAAGTTAATATTCCTTTAGAGCCGTATACGGAAGATGATTCCTGGCTTGGGGCTTTAGAAGAAGTGGTCCCGGATATAATTCGTAAATTTAAACCGGATGTTCTGGTGACTCAGCATGGATGTGATTCCCACCGCTTAGACCCTTTGACCCATCTGGCCAATACTACTTATGTTTTTCAAGAATCTACCCGACTTTTACATGATTTGGCCCATGAAGTCTGTGACGGGCGCTGGGTGGCGGGTGGTGGCGGGGGATATGATTACTGGCGAGTGGTTCCCCGCGCTTGGGCCATTGTTTGGGCGGAAATGACCGGGCGTGTTTTACCGTATGATGTACCGGCAGATTTCTGGCGAAAATATGAAAAGAAAGCCGGACTTTTTTTACCCCGAACTTTTTTAGATGAAGGGACCTCCGGGATTCCGCTGGAGCGCCGGCGGGAAATTACCACGAAAAATCAAAAAACGGTAGAACGGTTAAAAAACGCTTTAGCTCTTTTTTGGAGTTAAAGCGTTTTTTTATTAAAAGAAGGAATATGTAAAATTTTGTGGAATTTTAATAGCATCAGGTATACAGGAGGACATTTATGCGCTGGTCTTTTAAGCTACGTTTGCTTTTAGCCGTTTTGGTTGTTTTGTTTTTGGGGCTTTTAGCCCAAAGTATTTTAAAATTTATCGAAGATCGGCGGGAACTTTTGTCCTTTCATTATCAAAAAAGTATAGAGAACTACCAGCTAGTAGAATCTTTATTAAAGCACGAACAATTGCGGCTAAGCGTGGCTGCTAATCTGGTGCTGGCGGATAAAAAAATAAAAAGAGCCCTTTTGAATAATGATAAGGAGGGTTTAATCTCTGACCTTTTGCCCTTTTACCGGAAATTAAAAGAGCAAAGCATTGAAAATCTGCTTTTTCTTCTACCCGATGGTAAGGTCCTCTACCGCTTTCATGAGCCAAGTTTTAACGGTGATAGTATTTTAATACGCCCCCTGGTACGGCAGGTGCTATCTACGCGAAAACCTACTTTTGGGATAGAGTTAGGAAAATCCGGTGCTTATATTTATTATTTACTGCCGATTTATGATCAAAATCAAATTTTTTTAGGAGTTGTCCAGGTAGGAGAAGAGTTTGAACACTTCCTCAAAGGATTAGATTTGTTATCCCCTTATATTAATTTGTTTTTTTTGCCGGTAAATCAGGAAAATTTTGCGGTATATAACAGCAGTGACTTTGTGGGGACAGTTAAGAAATACGGAAACTGGTTTTATTTAGGATCAAATCAGCCGGAAATGGGAAAAAGGGTTTTAAATATCATGCCTCCTGAAAAGTTATTGAATTCTAAATCCGGTGTTGTGGAAATCAATTCAAGTCCTTACTACTTGCAAAGGTTTAATGGCAAAAATTTTACAGAAGTAATTCTTTGCCCTGCTTCAGACTATGAAACTTATGCTCGAAAAATTTTCTGGCAAGGGTTAATTCAGTTATTACTTTTAGGATTAGGAAGCGGCTTGTTAATTGTTTTCACGGTAAATAAAAGTTTAGAACCCTTAGAAGAAATTTTAAAAGCTTTTGCGGAAGTCAGCGTTAAAGGGGTTATGGGGATTGAGCCTTTAAAAGTCAGAGCGGTGCGGGAGTTTAAAGAATTTATTGCTGGGTTAAATGAGCTTATAACCTATGTCCGGGATGAATATACCGAACTTCAGGAAATTAACCAGTTTCAAGGGATTTTACAGCAGGAGACCCGGGAAGAAAATGTTTATTACTTAATAGTAAGTTTATTGAAACAAAAATTTAATATAAATAAGGTGGTAATTTTACGCTTAAATGAGAGTGAAGACCGTTTTGAGGAAGTGCTGGCTACCACTAGAATTGGTTGTCGTAAAGATGTTTTATATAAACCGGAACTTTGTAAAGTAAAGCGGACGGGAAAATCCTTATGGGTAAAAGAAAGTGTGGATTTATGTCCTGAGTTTACCGACGAGGATGATTATTTCTGCTATCCCATGATAATTGGCGGAAAAATTCGGGGAGTGATTCAGGCCAGGATTCCCAAGGAAACCAGGGTGAATTTTGATAAGGTGGTACGTTATTTATCTTTAGCGGCGCCGGTTATTTACAATACGCGGCTTTTAGCTAAAGCCCAAAAAAGAGCTTTGGAAGACCAATTAACCGGCCTTTATAATCGCCGTTTTATGCAGGGTTTTCTGGATAAGCAGCTGGCTATTGCTGAACGGACCGGACAGCCCTTAGCCGTTATTATGTTTGATTTAGACCATTTTAAAGAAATTAACGATAATTTCGGCCATTTGACCGGCGATGAGTTATTGAAGGTACTGGCAACCTTAATTCAGGAAACCGTTCGCCGGCAGGATTTGGCGGTGCGCTACGGCGGGGATGAATTTTTATTAATTTTGCCCGATACCGACCGGACTGGGGCCAAGGAATTAGCGGAAAAGTTAAAAAGAGCGATTGCTCAAAATATTTTCCCTGGAGCTATCGGAGGCATAAAGCTAACGGCTAGTTTTGGAATTGCCGTTTATCCCGAAGATGGGCGGCGGATAGAAGAGTTAATTCAAGTTGCAGATGATTATTTATACCGGGCCAAAAGAGAAGGGCGAAATTGTATTGTTAGTGGCTAATAAAAGAAGGTGGATAAGGTGACCGAAAGCCTGAGAGGGAAGCAAATTGTTATAATTTTAAGTATTGTCCTTATCTTTTCCCTGCTCGAGTGGGCTAATGCGCACCGAGTTTACAGTAAAATATTCAGGGATAAGGTAACGTTAGAGCAAAAACAGGTGGAAACACAGATAAACGTGTTAGAACAGGCCCAAACGGAGAAAATCTTCCTGGCTTTAAGAACCTTGGCCAGTGACCAAACCTTTTGTCAACTCTTGAAGGAAAAGAAGCGGGAAGGACTTAGTCGTTATCTTACGGCTTCTTTTTTAAACTGGCAAAATATGGGTATAGATAATATCGGGGTTCTTGATTCAGGGAAAAAGGTTATATTACGACTTGCGACGCCCGGGCTTTCAGGAGATAATGTAAAGAATTTTATCAATTTAAAAGGGGTACCGGGTGAATATGAAGCCAAACTTGTCTTTGGACCGTTAGGTTACCGCTTTCGGGTGGTTATACCGGTTTTTTACCAAAACAAGCTTGTCGGTTATTTAATGGGGGGTATGTTCTGGGAAAGGATTATTAATGAGATAAATGATACTGCGCCAAATTTTGGAATTGTGGCGTTTTTGGAAAATAACCAGTTAAAAAAGCTTGGCTTTACCCCAGATATGATTCAGGGAAAGTTTATTAACTTAGGTGGGAGCAGTTTAATTGCCCAAAACCGTGATTATCCCCTGGAATTTTTAAAAGAATTATCCCGGTTTAGCAGGAGTTTTCCGCCGGCTGGAATTTATAAAATTGCCGGCTCTAATTATTACCTGTCGGTTAAAAAAGGAAGTAGCGGCGAGCGGATTGTTTTTTTAACTCCTGTAGCTGAAAATTTAAAAACTTTTTACGGGGAAATAGGGGTGATGAGTTTATTAGTTGTTTTAGAACTTTTGGTTATTGGGAGTATTTTTGCTTATTTTAACCGGGAAATTTTAAAACGGGAAAATCTGGTTACAGCTTATTTAAAACAGTTAAATCAAAAGGGTTTAGACAAGCCGTTTCCCGAAAATTTCCAGGAATTAGGCGATTGTTCCGTGGAACTTAAGAAGTTTATTAAAAATACGGAGGAGCTTATTACAAGCTTAACGGCGGAAGTAGAATTAAACCGTTTACTGAAAAATGAAAAAGAGGAAGAGGGTATTTATAAGATCTTAAAGAATTTTTTGGAACGAAAATATAAAATTACTGATACCGCAATTTTAATCTTAAATGAAAGCCAAAACCGTCTGGAAATTAAAGCTTTATCGGGAGAAGTCCACTGCAATCCCCAGATTTTAGAAGACAAAGAGGTTTGTGCGGTTATTGCCCGGGGGAGGAAGGTAGTGAAGTTTCCCGGAAGTTTAGACCGGTGTCCGGAGTACCGGGGGAGTGGTTTTTATGCCTGTATTCCTTTAATTGTGGGTGGGGAGGTTAAAGGCGTAATTCATGTCACCTGTGCTACGGGGGAACAGGAAAAGCTAAAACGAATCGAACGACTGGTGGAAATTGCTGTACCGTATTTGTATAATGCTCGGCTATTAAAAGCTTTAGAATATTCGTCCATGATTGATGAACTTACTAAAGTTTACAACCGTCGTTTTTTGGTAAACTTTTTAGAAAAAGAAATAGCTTTTTGCCGCCGTCATGGAAGCCAACTGGGCTTAATTCTTCTAGATTTGGATAATTTTAAACATATTAATGATGTTTATGGACATTTGATGGGAGATGAAGTTTTAAAGAAAGTTGGTGAAATCTTAAGAAGTACGGTGCGAAATCAAGATGTGGTGGCCCGTTACGGCGGGGAGGAGTTTTGCGTGGTGCTGCCGGCTGCTGGCTGGCAGGGAAGCTATGAAGTGGCGGCCAAGCTCAAAAGTGCTATTAATGAATTAAAATTTTCCGAGCCAGGGATTTCGGTTACGGCTTCTATTGGTGTTACGGTCTTTCCCGAGGAAGCCAAAAATTTAGAAGAACTTCTGGGAGTTGCTGATAAACTTTTGTACCTTGCCAAAAATGCCGGGAAAAATCGGGTGGTAACGCTAAAAGACCTGGATTTACCCAACTCTTAGGGGTTGGGTTTTTATTTTAGCTCTGGTACAATTAAACTGTGGTGAGTATAATGTTAGAAAAAATAAAAGATAACCTCTACCTTTTACCCAAGCAAGGGAAAATGCAGGTAGATGGGTATGTGATTGCTCACAGCAAATTAATTCCTGCTCTTTATAATGATGAATCGTTAAAGCAACTCCAAAATGCGGCAAGTATTCCCGGGGTTTACCGGGCGGTTTACGGCATGCCGGATTTGCATGAAGGGTTTGGGTTACCAATCGGGGGCGTGATGGCTACTGTTTTACCGGAAGGCGTAATTTCTGCCGGGGCAGTGGGGATGGACATTAACTGCGGGGTGCGGCTTTTAACTACTCCCTTTGCGGCCCGGGAATTATCCCGGGAAAGATTACGAAAATTAGTAAGTGCCATTGAAAGATATGTTCCGGCGGGAGTTGGCAAAAAAAACCGGGAGAAGGAAGTGAGAAAACTCCTCCCTCAAGTTTTGGTGCACGGGGTGCGGGCTCTTTTGGAGGAAGGATACGGTATTGAGGAGGACTTAGCAAAAATAGAAGAGGGCGGGGTTATGCCCGGGGCCGATCTTAAAGCTTTGTCCGAGACTGCTTTATCCCGGGGTGCCGAAGGACTTGGTACTTTAGGAGGCGGAAACCACTTTATTGAGCTGCAGGAAGTAGTGGAAATAAGGGAGAAGCAACTGGCCGAAAGGTACGGGCTGTACCCGGGGCAACTATGTGTAATGGTTCATACCGGAAGCCGGGGGCTTGGGCACCAGGTGTGTACCGAGTATACCGAGATTTTATATAGAGCAGGACCCAAGTACAGAGTAAACGTACCGGCAAAAGGACTGGCAGCTGTACCTTTTTCTTCACCGGAGGGGAAGCAGTATTATCAGGCAATGGTGGCAGTGGCGAACTTTGCTTATGCCAACCGCCAGCTTATCACCTATTATTTAAGGCTGGTATTTAAAGAACAGCTGGGGGATGGAAAGCTTGACTTGGTTTATGATTTAGCCCACAATATTGCTAAAATAGAAGTTCATGACGAAAGAACAGTTTTAGTTCACCGAAAAGGGGCAACGAGGGCTTTGCCTGCAGGGCACCGGGCCAATTTACCGGCATTTAAAGAAACAGGCCATCCGGTATTAATCCCTGGAAGTATGGGAACGAAATCTTATGTGTTAAGAGCAACGCCCCAAATCACCCTAACTTTTAACTCTTTAAATCATGGAGCAGGCAGGAGTATGTCCCGAAAAGCATCAATTAAAAACATTACGGTTTCGGATTTAAAACAGGCCTTGGGAGAAATCCTTTTAAACGAGAAACCAGAAGCTGTCTTAGATGAAGCGCCCCAGGCGTATAAAGATATTGACTTGGTAATTGAGACAGTGACCGGGGCTGGTCTTGCCGAGGTGGTAGCGATTTTAAAACCTTTAGCCGTTATCAAGGGAAAAGATTAAAAATAAAAAGGGGGATGTAAAGATGTGTGAAGCCAGTGCTTTTGTGGTAAAGGGGGATAAGGAGGAGCTTTTTTTAGAACGGGTGGATAAACTAATACCCACCGAGGAGGGGCTTTTGCTGGAAAATATTTTTGGGCAGAGAAAAGTTATTAAAGCCCGGATAAAACGTTTAGAACTGGTGGACCACCGGATTTTGCTGGAGCGGGAGGAGTAATGGGGAAGCTTTTAACTTTATATGAAGAAGCTTTAGCTTGCCAGCGCTGTAATCTAAGAGCTCACGCCCAACGGGTGGTTTTTGGAGAAGGCAATGAAAATGCTCTTTTAATGCTGGTAGGCGAAGGACCCGGAGCCGAAGAAGATCGGCAGGGGAGGCCGTTTGTAGGGGCAGCCGGGGAACTTTTAAACAAAATATTGGAAGCCGCGGGGATTTCCCGGGAGGAAGTTTATATTGGCAATGTGGTAAAATGTCGTCCTCCCAATAACCGCGTGCCGACTAAAGATGAAGTGGCTGCCTGTCGGCAGTTTTTAGACCGGCAAATTGAGTTAATTAAACCTAAAATTATTGTTTGCCTTGGGGCTACAGCAGCCCAAGCTTTAATTGGACCAGAAGTAAGAATTACAAAAATTCGCGGCCTCTGGCATGAAAAAGGTGACATAAAAATAATGCCTACCTATCATCCGGCGGCGCTCCTTAGGGATCCCGCGAAAAAACGGCCGACTTGGGAAGATTTTAAGGCGGTGCGGGATTTGTATTTTGCATTAAAGCAAAATAAGGAAATAGAAGATTTTGAGCAATTACAACTATTTTAAGCTAAAAGGGCGGGGATGACCCCGCCCTAAATTTCTTTTAGTTTGTTTAGCTCTTCAACCAGCATTTTTAATTCATCATCATCTTTTGCATAGTATAACGCACCGGGTCCACAGTGATTTACGCAAGTGCCGCAGTTTTGGCACTTTTCCCGGTCGTACTTTAGCTTGTGCTCCGCGTGGTCAAAGTAAAGGGCGCCGTACAAGCAGTAAGTAGCGGCGGGGCAATCTTCATTTTGGTCGCAAAGGTCTAAATCAATGTGAATTGGCATAGGAACACCTCCGAAGATTCATAAAATTAAAAATTATTAGTAAAAGTATAACATATCTAAAGTATAATTGAAAAGTATTAAAGCAAAATAAAAACAACCCCCAGAGGGGTTGTTATTTTAAGCCGATGATAGATTCAAGTTTGGAAGTAAAATTTTCCCGGGCCCTTGTTATTTTTTCCAAAAAGATACCCAATTCCTCCGTAGTTTCAAACAAAGAGAGGGCGTTTAAAGCACACTTCTGGATGCATTGCCCGCAGCCGTTGCAAAGATCGGGGTTGAAAAAAAGCCGGCTTTCTTCGGGATGAAAGTAAAGAGCTTTAGTGCTGCAATAGGTGGCGGCGGGACAGGTGGGTTCCTTTAGACATGCGTCGTAATCGATGTATAACGTCATTTCAAGCCCCCCTCAAAAAATTGTTAGCAAATATTATTATATAATAGAGCAAAAATATTATTTACTATATAATAACAGAACCCCTGGGATTTGTAAAGGACTAAGTGGATAAACTGCCGGTATTTTTACAAAAATAAATGTAAAGGGGGGTTTTTGAAAATGAAAAAAGCTCTTGTATTTTTTTTGGCAGTTTCTTTAATAATTAGCCTTACCGGTTGTCCCGATAAAAAAAGAAAACCTTTGCCACCTAAAATTTTCCTGATGGTAGCCAAAAGTAAGGAGGAAAAAGATTTAATAAAAACCTTTGAAGCCAAAGCGAAAGAAAAGAAATGGCAAGTTATGATTAAAAGTTTAAATGCTAACGAAAACCGGGAAGAGAAAATTTTAACCCAAATTACCGGCCGAAAACCTAAAGGGGTTATCTGGGAGACGGCAGGTTCGCCTAAGGCCGGTATATTGGCACAAAAACTTTACCGGGAGAGTAAAATTATCTTTTTAAAAGATATCCCCTACAGTGCTTGGGGAGATGGGGCGATCCTGTTGGATTACAAAAAAGGAGCGGAGCTTATGGCTAAAAACCTGGCCCTTTATGAAAAAACGGGCAAGGTATTGTTATTGGCGGCCAATCGCCAGAAACTTTCGGTAAAACTTTTAGAAGAGAGTTTAATGAAGGAGCTTACGGCTCTTGGTAAAAGCGTTACAACCGGAGAACTTTTAGTTAAAGACCAGAGAAAAGTTCTAGCCGGGGTAAAAAAACTTGCCGAAGGACAAAGCATTATTGCTTTAGATGGAAAAATCGGAGAATTATTAGCCGAGGTTGGAATGAATAAAGAAAGAGGCGTGATTTTTGCTTCAATGGAGCTTACGCCCAAAATTGCCCAAGCAATTTATCAAAATAAACTTTTAGCTTCTATCGACCCTCTGCAGGAAGTTATCGCGGCCAAAGCGGTGGAGGAAATGGATGGACTTTTAAAAAATCGCGGCTTTAAAGGTGAGACTAAAATTATGGTAAAAAAGGGAGAACTTCCGGTAATTTACACGCCCGTTCGACTGGTTACCCGGGAAAATATTGAGGAACTGCAAAAAACTTACGGTAAATTTAAAGCAGCGGCAAAGCAGGGGCAGGATAAAGATAATCAAAAACAGGGAAAAACTACCCGGGTAAAGATTACTACCAGCCAGGGGAAAACCATTGAGCTTACGGTGGAAGGGGAAATTACGAGAATTGAAACCGGACCTGAAGGTGGCAAAGAAGAAAAAAAGGGGGGAACAGCGGAAACAAGAAGAGTTTGGAGGTAGGGGTCAGTAAAAATTTTTAATGAAAAAATAACAAGCATTAGAAGAATTTGGTATAATATTTTAATAAGGTGATTGCAAAAGGGGGGAAGGGGCCTTGAGAACTTTTTTTCAGCTCATTTTGGCTTTGATATTTACTTTTTATTTAATGTTGGTACCGTCTTTAGAATTGAAAAGGGAAGTAATTTCTTTAGAAGCCGATGACCAGGCGGTTACTGCTTTTAAGCCTAGCGGTTCGATCTTTAATTCCCTTGCTGACGGGGGAATAAAAAGAGCGTTATCGTTGGGTTTAGTCCGGAAGTTAGAACAGGAGATAAATTTAGGAAAATATATCCTTTACCTCGATGAAGCAATAAACGATGCTACGCGTATCGCCATTAGTTTTTATCTTTACTCTAATCGGGATTATATTGATCTGTCTAATACCCGGTTAGAAGTGGAGCTTTTACTACCAGGCGCAGAAAAACTATCAACCTTAACCCGTTTACAAATGGGAGAAAGGGTAGTTCACGGGTATATTTTTAGCAATTATCTTGGAAAACCCCGGGAAGTAATTATTAAAGGTGGGTTAAAAGTTAATAACGGGAGTATTCTAGGTTTTGAAAAATCTGTATCTTGTCCTGTTGCGGGAACTGTTCGCGAAGTATATGTGGGAAAAAGTCTCGGAGGTACTCCCGAAATTTTTGTGAAAAAAGTAATTTTAGCGCCAACCCAGTGGGCAGTGGTGGTTAACCTAAAAGGAAGGCGGGAAGAACTTGAAGCTTTTAGATATTTAAATCTGCCTGTAAAGCTTTACAGTGATGGTAATATACTGGAATTATTAGGTGTAGGTTCCAGTATTGGAGGGATACCTCCCCGGTTAGATGAATACTTTTATTTTTTACCCGGGGGGCAGGAAAAAGGGGCTTTACTTGGAGTAAGCTGGCCGGACGGCAATACCCGGGAAATATATATTGACTTTGCCAGAAGCCAGATAAAACCACGGGTAGAGATTACCCCGATTTACGATAACGTACCTAAACCTCCCGTGTCTAAACCGCCGATTCCAGCAAAACCTGCACCAGGCCAGGGGCAATTGCCCTTGCCTGCCAGTCGGGTACTAAAAGGAATTGATTGGGTGCGGCAAAGCTGTAAAGAGCTGTTGGTATGGATACCGGAAAAAAATTACGCGAAAATACGGGAGATTTCTGATGAAGTGACGGCTCTTGATATAAAAGATGCTTTTAGAAATCTTGATAATTTTAAATTAGAGCTTGTGAATTTTAACTACCAGGAAGACCAGAACGGTTATTTAGTAAGCATGTATGTCGAAATTAGAAACGCGAAAGATAACAGCTATCTTGGAAGTAGTGAACTGGTATTGCAATTTGTTCAAAACGGAGAAATATATAAGTTAAGTAAATTTAGTAAAAACTAATTGACAAATCCTACTTTTTTCGTTACGATAAAAGTGACGGGTATAATCCCGCTTCCTTTTTCCCCAACAATGTGAATGTTCCAACAAGCACCCCCTCTTTTTGGGTTATTCAACCTTTTAGAAAAACCGCTTTTTCAGCGGTTATTTTTTTTGTATAATTTTAACGTAAGGGGGCGGGATAATGCCGGATGCCTGGTCGTTTTTTCATAAAATTAAAAACTTATCTCAGGAAGAATGGCAAAAATACCAGAAAGAAGTACCACAAAAACTAGAGGAAGCAGCTTTAAAAGTTGAAACACCGGAGTTAAAGTCACTAATTTACTACTTAAAGTATTTTTGGGAGATGTTTTTTGACGAAAACTTTCGCATTGAGCCGAAAACTAAACTGGTGATTTTAGCAGGCATCCTTTATTTTGTGCTCCCGGTGGATATTATCGGTGATTTTTTACCGTTTTTGGGCTTTTTAGATGATGCTTTTGTGATTCGCCTGGTTTGGGAGTTTATTGGCGATGAAGTGCGAAGATATGCAAGTTTTAAAGGGGAAAATCTTTTTGAGGCGCCATTAGATATAAAAAGCCTTTTAGATAAAAAATTTGGACTTTTAAAAGATTTATTAAAAATTTCGCCTTTTTTTATGGCGTTAAAGCTGGAAAATCGGATAGAGGATTTAGAAAATTTATATTATATTGGCCGGGAATTTTTTAAACATAACCGGCTGGCAAATGTTTTAAGAGGTAAGCTTTATTTATCCGAGAGTTTTATAGTGGGAGTTTTAAGAGAATTACCGCCGGAATTACCAGTACGCGAGTTACAAGTAGAAATTCGAGGTGATGAACTTTGGCTAAAGGGTAATCTTTCGTTATATAATTTAAATTTTAAGCAAAAAATAATTAAAACCCAGTTATACACCGAAAGGGAAAATATTTTTGCTGAAGTTTATCTCGGGGATATGCCAGAACTAAATCTTTCAGGTGCTAGAGGTTTTTTCTATCGGGCCTTTGCTCCTATAGCGGGTTTTTGGGGAGTACGCAAATTTCTAGAGGTAAATAAAAAGCGTTTTCCCGGGATAGACTTAGAAGGGAAAAAACTTAAAATAGATTTAGGTTATTATTTTAAACCGGAGAATTTAAAGTTAAAAGCTTTATTAAAATTCGCTGAAAAACTGCCACCCTTAACAATTTTACCGCAAAACGGTTTGGTGGTGGTAAAAATTAATGAGGAGGGATAATTTTGGCTAAAGGACTTGATTATTTAACCAATTCGGTAGCTTTACTTGGCTACAATGACCGGGAGCAGGGTAATTTTACTACTGTGGCCTGGATTACCCAGGTTTCAGTGAATCCGCCAATGGTTTTAGTAAATCTTGCTCCCAAAAGGTATGCTTACCAGAAAATTAAAGAGAGTGGAGAGTTTACTCTGGCAATCTTAGCCGAAGACCAGAAGGAAATTGCTGATTTTTGCGGTAAAAATTCCGGGGCAAAAGTAGATAAGGTAAAAGAGCTAAATCTTCCGGTAGTTCGGGGAGAAAAAGTTTCTGCTCCAAAACTTACCACAGCAATTGCCAACCTCGAATGTCGTTTGGTAAAAGAGATTCCTGCGGGTGACCATATTGTCCTGGTGGGAGAAGTAGTGGCCGAGGATGTGCCTAATCCTGCTAAAAAGCCGCTGGTTTTCCACCAGTGGAAGTATCTTTATTAATCTTTGGTGATGATTACCCGGCTCCAGAGGGGAACTTGGGGGAATAATTCTTCAATGTCTTTATTATGCATTCGAATACAACCTTTGGACACCTCTAGGCCAATGGAGGCCGGATTATTAGTACCGTGAATGCCATAATTGCCACCGGGGATGGTAAGTCCCATCCAGCGGCTACCAAGGATGCCGTAGGGACTGCCCCCGGGGTTAATAATTTTATTTTTTATGCGGTATACTCCGGTAGGGGTGGAAGAGTTAGGAGCTCCTACCGCTACCGGCCAGGATTTAACCGGTAAATTGTTTTTATAAAGGGTTAAAATTTTCTTTCTCAAACTTACCAGAAGATGAACTACCATAAAATTACCTCCTTGTTGAGGGGTAACGGGAGGAAAAGGATTGTTAATCTTTGCACCGGCAAAAATAAATCTTACTTTAGATATATTAGGAAAGCGCTCCGATGGTTACCATGAGCTCTGGTCGATAATGCAGTCTATTACTTTAGGGGATTTAGTGGAGATAGAGCCGGCGGAAGAATTAAAGCTAAAAATTGCTGGGGCGAATTTACCTGCGGATGAGACTAATATTGCCATTAAAGCAGCCCGAGCCTTAATGGATGCAACTGGGAAAACCTTTGGAGCTAAAATAACGTTATATAAAAAGATCCCCCAGGAAGCAGGGCTAGCCGGTGGCTCGACCGATGGTGCGGCTGTGCTTTTTGGTTTAAATAGACTTTATAATTTAAATTTCTCTGCAGAAGAGCTGGAGAAAATTGGGGCCAGAGTGGGAGCAGATGTACCTTTTTGTTTAAAGGGTGGAACAGCCTTGGTGGAAGGGATAGGGGAGAAGGTAACAAGGCTTACTCCTCTAAAAAAAGGCTATTTTGTCCTTTATAAACTGCCCTTTGGCATTTCTACCCGCATGGCTTATTTAAAGCTAGCAGGAAAAGATTTAACTACCAACCGCCCAAATCACCAAAAGGTTTTAGAAGCGTTAGCCAGGGAAAATTTACAAGAATTGGGACAAAATTTAAAAAATGTTCTGGAAATAAGTGCTATGGAAATAAGACCGGAAATATATAGATACAAAAAGGAACTTTTAAACTTAAATCCCCTGGGAGTTTTGATGTCCGGTAGTGGCTCAACCCTTTTTGCTTTAACGGAAAATCTGGCAAAGGCTTACGAAATTTTCAGAAAAATAAATTTACCGGGGCAAAAATTTATTGTTCGGCCTTATGCTGTAGGACCTACTTGCTTAAAGCCTTAAAGAAATTGTAAAATAATATAATATAAATTAAGAAATGAGGGGATTATATGGGGAGATTAAATCCTATTATCCTTGATAATTACAAGCCTTTAAGGGAACTGGTTTTTGAAACCTTACGGGAAGCAATTATCAATGGCGTATTAAAACCGGGAGAAAGGCTAATGGAAGTGCAACTGGCGGAAGAACTGGGGGTTAGCCGTACTCCGGTGCGGGAAGCCATTAGAAAGCTTGAATTAGAAGGCTTTGTTGTTATGATTCCCCGGAAAGGGGCGTATGTGGCTGGAATATCGTTAAAAGATGTGGCCGATGTGTTTGAAGTACGGGCAGCGTTAGAAAGCCTGGCGGCTGGCCTTGCTGCCGAGAGGATTACCGATGAGGAAATTGAAGAGTTAGAACGGGTTCTGGTTCAGCAGCAAAACCTTGCCGATAGTGATCGCTTGGAAGATATAATAAAAGTGGATACGGATTTTCACGATGTTCTTTACCGGGCAAGCCGTAACGAGCGGCTCATTCAAATTGTAAGCCATTTAAGAGAACAAATTCAGCGGTTTAGAACAGCTTCTCTCTCCCAACCGGGTCGGATGCGGATTGCTTTAGAAGAGCATAAGGAAATTGTGGAGGCAATTGCCGAGCGAAATGTGGAAAAGGCTCAGGCTTTAGCAAGAGAGCACATTGAAAATGCAGAACAAAGTATGATTAATGGCTTAAAGGAAAGAGGCGAATTGGTTGGTGATTAATGCTCTGGTATTAGCGGGCAGTGTGAATAGTGGTAAATTAGCTAAAGTCTGCCCCGAACCTTATGAAGCCTTAATACCCCTGAAAGGTAGACCGATGGTTGACTATGTGGTAGACTCCCTTTTAAAAACCCCCGAGGTTAAACAAATAGTAGTAGCAGGGCCCAAAGAGCTTTCCGGACGCTATCCGGAGGGACGGGTGGTGCTGGTCGATGGGGGTGAGTCGGTAGTGGAGTCGGTGCAAAAGGGGTTTAAGGTTTTGCCCCGGGACACTAAGACCCTGGTGGCAACCAGTGATATTCCTTTAATTACTCCGGAGGAAATTAAAACTTTTCTCTTTTCTTGTCCCCCGGGGTATGATGTTTATTACCCGGTGGTTTATAAAGAAGCCATTGAAGAGCGAGATAAATCGGTTCGGCGAACTTATGTAACTTTAAAGGAAGGAACTGTAACTGGCGGGAATCTTTTTTTAGTTGACCCGCGGATTGTGGAAAAAGCTATTGTTAAAGCCCAGGATTTGATAAAACTGAGAAAAAGCCCCTTTAAGTTAAGTCTGCTTTTGGGCTTGGGCTTTGTTATAAAGTTTTTGGCGAAAAAGCTTTCGGTAAAAGAGCTAGAAGAAAAGGTTGGAGGGTTATTAGGGATCCGGGGAAAAGCAGTATTTTCCCGGAGTTTTGGCATTGGTGTGGATGTGGATAAACCGGAAGACCTGGAGCTAGTTTTAAAATACTTGCCCTAGGGGGCTTTTTTCTTTTTTGGGGGTGTTAAAAATTGGTAGAACTAAAAGATGTGCAAGAAGCAAGAATACGGCTCTTGGGAGTGGCTCATCGGACCCTAACGGCTTACTCGGCCACTTTTAGCCGCCTTTCCGGCGGAGAGGTTTATTTTAAGTATGAAAATCTCCAGAAAACAGGCTCCTTTAAGCTAAGAGGGGCTTATAATAAAATTGCGAGCCTTCCGGTGAAAGAACGGGAGCGGGGAGTGGTAGCGGCGTCGGCGGGAAACCACGCCCAGGGGGTAGCGTTTGCCTCCTATAGTGCCGGTATTCCGGCAACTATTGTGATGCCCGAAGGGGCACCCCTGGCCAAAGTCCAGGCAACCCAGAGCTACGGGGCAAAGGTTGTTTTAAGCGGTGCCAGTTACGATGATGCCTACTTAAAAGCTAAAGAAATCATGGAAAAGGAAGGGGCTACCTTTGTTCATGCCTTTGATGATCCCAAGGTAATTGCCGGGCAAGGGACAATAGCTTTAGAAATGCTGGAAGAGGTGCCGGAACTTGATATGCTGGTAGCTCCTATTGGCGGTGGGGGGTTAATTGCCGGTTTGGCGGTAGCGGCAAAAGCTATAAAGCCTAACCTCAAAGTAATTGGAGTTCAGGCCGAAGGTGCGCCTTCATCGTACTATACCCGGAAGGAAGGGAAAAAAGTGACCTTGCCTTCGGTTTCGACCATTGCCGATGGGATTGCGGTAAAAACTCCGGGGGAGCTTACTTCAAAGATTATTTTAGATTTAGTAGATGACATTGTGCTGGTAGATGATGAAGAAATAGCCCAGGCTATTTTAATGGTCTTAGAACGGGGAAAAGTAATGTTAGAAGGAGCGGGAGCTGTTGGAGTAGCTGCTCTTTTGGCTCATAAACTTCCGGTGCGAGGACGTAAAGTGGGAGTGGTCTTATCCGGGGGAAATATTGATGTTCATACCATATCCATAATCATTGAACGGGGATTGGTGAAAGCTGGCCGTTACGTACGGATAAAAACTATTTTAGATGACAAACCCGGAGCACTCCAGAAACTATTGGAGCTGGTAGCCAGGGAAAAGGCCAATATCATTTTCATAAACCACGACCGGATAGCTCCCCACGTACCTATAAAACAGGCCGAAGTGGAGTTAGCCTTGGAAACCCGGGATATAGACCATGTTAATAAGCTTTTAGAGGTCTTAATTAATGCGGGTTATCAGATTATTGAACATTAAGGAGGGCTTTTGGTGGAAGGAATTATTTTAGCGGCAGGTAAAGGGACGCGAATGAAGTCGGACCTGCCCAAAGTTGTCCATGAAGTTGCCGGAAAACCAATGATTTTAAGAGTTTACGATGCTCTAGCGGCGGCCGGGGTGGATAGAGTGGTAGCGGTGGTGGGCTACCAAAAGGAAAAGGTTAAGGAAATCCTTGGCGAACGGGCAATAATGGCGGTTCAGGAGGAGCAACTGGGTACCGGACACGCAGCATTGGTAGCCATGCCTTACATTCAGGATGAAAATGTGTTAATTGTAGCGGGAGATACCCCGTTACTAAAAGCGGCTACCTTGGAAGCTTTAATTAAAAGACATTTGGAAAGCAGTGCTGCAGCGACCGTATTAACTTGCTTTTTGGGAAACCCTTTTGGTTACGGGCGTATCGTCAGAGATGGATATGGGAAAATAATAAAGATAGTTGAAGAAAAGGATGCAACACTAGAAGAAAAACAAATTGCCGAGGTCAATACCGGAATATACTGCTTTAAAACTAATGAGTTAAAAGAAATACTGCCCTTATTAAAAGCCGAAAATGCTCAAAAGGAATATTACTTAACCGATGCTATTCCCCTTTTGTTATCCCAGGGGAAAATTGTTGAAACAATAACTATTCAGGACGAAACCGAAGTCTTGGGGGTTAATGACCGGATTCAACTTGCCCGGCTTACTAAAGAAGTTTATCGTAGAAAAGCCGAAGCTTTAATGCAGGAAGGGGTAACAATAATTGACCCGGAAACGGTATATATTGGAGAAGAGGTTATAGTTGGCCGTGATACGGTGATTTATCCCAATACCTTTTTAGAAGGAGAAACGGTAATTGGTAGCGGCTGTATAATTGGCCCCAATACGCGAATTCAAAATAGTAAAATTGGCAATAATACCGAAATTACCTATTCGGTGGTCAAGGAAGCTGTCGTGGGAGAGGAGGTTAATATTGGGCCTTTTGCCTACCTCCGTCCGGGGACTGTCATTGCCAATGAAGTTAAAATTGGCGATTTTGTTGAGGTGAAAAAATCGTTCATTGGAGAAGGCTCCAAGGTGCCCCACCTTTCGTATATCGGCGATGCTGTGGTAGGTAAGGGAGTTAATATCGGGGCTGGAACTATTACCTGTAACTATGACGGTAAGGATAAATGGGAAACAATTATTGAGGACGGGGCGTTTATAGGTAGTAACACCAACCTGGTGGCTCCCATTAAAGTTGGGAAAAACGCTGTGGTAGGGGCAGGCTCAACTTTAACAGAGAATGTACCCCCAAAAGCGTTAGCCATTGCTCGCTCCCGGCAGATAAATAAAGAAGATTATGTTAAATAATATTTATTTTTTCGTAAAGCGGCAGGAAGTTTTGCCAGCATTCGAGAATAAAAGAGGTGTCGAATTTTGCTCGGAATCGGATTAAAGCAAATGGAGGTTTTTGAACATGAGCCGCTATGATTTAAAGATTTTTTCCGGCAATGCCAATCCCGATTTAGCAAGAGAAATAGCCTCTTTTTTAGGAGTTGAGGTGGGAGATGCCCGGGTTTCCCGGTTTTCCGACGGGGAAATTCAGGTAAAAATAAATGAAAGTGTCCGGGGGGCGGATGTGTTTGTAATTCAGCCCACCTGCACGCCGGTAAATGAAAACCTGATGGAGCTTTTAATTTTAATTGACGCGGTAAGAAGGGCTTCGGCTCGCAGGATTACTGCGGTACTTCCGTATTTTGGCTATGCCCGGCAGGATCGTAAAACCCGAGCCCGGGATCCCATTACGGCAAAGCTGGTATCAAACCTAATTACCGTTAGTGGCGCCCGCCGGGTTATAGCCATGGACTTACATGCCGGACAAATTCAGGGCTTTTTCGACATACCGGTGGACCACCTGGTAGGAGTGCCGATACTGGCAAAATACTTTATTGAAAAAGGCTTTGAAAATAAAGTGGTGGTATCCCCGGATTTAGGCGGGGTAACCAGAGCTCGGGATTTGGCGGAACGGATTGGGGCACCAATAGCGATTATTGATAAGCGCCGTCCGGAACCCAATGTGGCAGAAATCATGAATATTATTGGGGATATTAAAGGGAAAACCGTTATTATGATTGATGATATTATCGACACTGCCGGTACCATAACCCAGGGGGCCCAAGCCCTAATAGAGCGGGGAGCAAAAGAAGTTTATGTGTGTTGCACTCATCCAATCTTATCTGGCCCGGCAGTGGATAGATTGGCAAATTCTCCCATAAAAGAAGTTGTTGTTACCAATACGATCCCCCTTTCTCCAGAGAAAAAACTTCCAAAAATTAAGGTTTTATCAGTAGCTTCATTAATGGGGGAAGCGATTCGCAGAATCCATGAGGACCTGTCGGTGAGCGAACTTTTTGTTTAGTCGTCCCGTTTTTTAAAAAATGCCTTGCCCCATCCGGCAAGGTTTTCTTTTATTTTAGAAAAAGTTTGGGTAGTTTTACTGGGAAGGAGAGTAAGGGCTGTATCTCCCCCCCTCTTGACAACTACCGCATCTTTGCCGATAGTTAATATATAGGAGCTGTCTAACCGGTATATCCGGCCGAACCGGAAAAAACCCGGGGCAATACTAATATTCGTGATTTCTCCGGTAGCAGGATTTAAAATAAAGCTTACCATTTGCCCTAAGTAACTTCCGTCTTCGACGATAACTTTTTGGCCAAAAAGCCGAGGGCCTTTTTTAAGAAGTTCGGATAGTTCCGGTAATTGTTCTGGTTTTTTTAAGGCATCTTTACTGCCGATCAATACTACTTTTGCACTTAACGCTTTAATTTCGCTAAAAGGTAAAAGCTTGGTCCCCGGAAAAAGGCTCCGGCTAACGACTACAAACCCTGCTATTTTTCGCTCATAAGGCTCCACTAAAAGCTCTTTTACTGTTCCGGTGATTACCCCATCCCGGGCGGTGATTACCGGAAGACCCAAAACATGCCGCGCATCCCCAAAATACCACCTCCCGGTCCCTCTTTAATTACATTTATTCCCAAAAAACGTTTTTTAGAACTAAGCTTCGGGAATACTTAGTAAATAAGGAGGGATTTAAAAGGTGGAAACAATTAATGCTTATTTAAGGGAGAAAAAAACCCGGAGCGAACGCCACCGTCTTTTAAACGAGGGGAAAATTCCAGGAGTAATGTACGGGAAAAATATTCAGCCAGTTGCGGTGGCGGTAGAGGCTCGGGAAATTGAAAGGCTCACCGAGAGGGGAATAAAATTACTGGAGCTTTCCTTAGAGGGGAAAAAACAACGGGTATTAGTTAAAGAGCTACAACGCCATCCGGTGACCGGGAAGCTAATCCATGTGGATTTTCAGGTGGTAGAAAGCGGCCGGAAAATCCGGCAACTGGTGCCGGTGGAGCTTTATGGTGAAGCAGAAGGGGTAAGAGCTGGAGGAATTTTGGAACATGGCCTGACGGAAGTTACTGTAGAGTGTCTACCGGAGGACCTACCGGAGTTTATTGAAGTGGATGTTTCTAAACTTTTGGTGGGGGACTGCCTTAGGGTTAAAGACTTAGAGTTACCTTCTGGAGTAAGGGTTATTGAAGATCCGGAGAACATCATTGTCCTGGTTTCAGCTCCGAAACAATACGCTCTGGAGGAAGAGGAGCAAGCTTACCCTCCGGAGGCTACTGCTTAATATATAATTAGGGAGAGAAAAAATGTTTATTATAACTGGATTGGGAAATCCTGGCCGCGAATACGAAAATACCCGGCATAATGCCGGGTTTATGGTTGTAGATGGCTTTGCAGAAAAATTTGGAATACCAATTACCAAAAAAAAATTTAAAAGCCTTGTAGGCGAAGGTGAAATTTTTGGCGAAAAAGTTTTACTTTTAAAACCCCAGACGTATATGAATTTAAGCGGGACAGCCGTGCAGGAGGCAGTTTTCTTTTATAAACTCCCCCTGTCCCGCTTAATTGTTGTTTACGATGACTTGGACTTACCTTTAGGTAAAATTCGTTTGCGCTTAAAAGGTAGTGCCGGCGGTCATCGGGGTATGGGGTCTATAATTAGCTGTTTGGGTTGCGATGAGATCCCAAGGTTAAAAATTGGGATTGGACGTCCGGCTTTTGGGGATGTGAAAGATTACGTCTTAGAGCCCTTTACGCGGGAGGAAAGGGAAATTTTAGAGCCGACCCTTAAATTTGCGGTGGAGGCTTTAGCTGTAGCGTTAAAGGAAGGCTTTAATAAAGCCATGAATGATTTTAACCGGGGGGGTTAAACTTATTTGTGATTTCTTTTTTTTATGGACTTTTAGCGGTAGTATTAGCTTATTTCCTAAATAAATTATTATTAAAATTATCTTCGCCAGTTACTGTTACGTTAATGGCCCCCTGGATAGAGGAACCTTTAAAGACTCTTTTACCGGTTTTAGGGAACGGAAATCTTATTATCGCCCATATGGTTTTTGGTTTTGCCGAAGGCTTATATGATTTATTTACTGCCAAAAAAAATTTTCTGGCCTTTGTCTTAAGTCTCATTACCCATACTGTTTTTGGCCTAATAACTCTTTTTTTTATAACAAAGCTTAGCGTATTTTACGGTATAATAATTGCTGCCTTAGGTCATACTTTATATAACCTGATAATTTTAAAAGTTGCTTGGAGGTAAGCGATGATAATTCATGTTTGTGACTTTTGCCAAAAAACCTATTACTTAAAAGGTAATTTTTCTAAAAGTGCTTATATTCGGGGGATATGCCCGGATTGCCAGGAAGAGCTTTATTTTGAAGAAAAATCTTATTTTGGTCGACCGGTCATTCATTAAAACGGAGGATAAGAATGTGCTAAGTACAAGTATTTTTTCTTTAATGCAGGAAAATTCAGAATTTAAGCGCCTTTTAGAGGGTATAAAGAAGAAGCGTCCCCAGTTGATTTATGGCTCATACGGTAGTGCCAGGACCTTTCTATTAGCAATGGTGGCTAAGGCTTTAGGGCGTCCGCTCCTGGTAATTACCGAAAATGAACAGTCAGCCCGGGAAATGGCCGAAGACCTGGAGTTTTTTTTGGGGCAGCAAACTTCCCGCTTTTTTTATCGGGAGGGACTTTTATTTGACCTTACTGTTCGGGAAAAGGGGGAGCTAAAGGCTTCCCGGATTGAGCTTTTAAAAAAGCTTTCCCGGGGCGAAAGACCCCATACCGTGGTAAATTACGAAGCCCTTACCCGCAAATATCCTCCCCTTGATAGCTTTGCCCGGTGGCGCCGGGAAATAGCTGTAGGAGATAGTCTAGATCCTGATGAACTGGCCTTATATTTAACAAAGATAGGATATGAACGGGTGGACCAAGTCGAAGCTCCCGGGCAATTTAGCCGTCGAGGCGGGATAATGGATGTTTATGTCCCTGGAGAGATACCTTTTCGGATTGAATTTTTTGGTGATGAAATAGATTCCCTGCGGGCTTTAGACATTGAAAGTCAGCGGTCAAAGGAAAATTTAACCAATTCTTATTTATTTCCCGCAGAAATAGCGGTGGTAGACGATGACCGACTTATAGAAGCTAGGCGGAAAATTGAAAAAGATTTGGAGGAACAGGTTAAAAAATTAATTCAGCAAAACAAACGAGAAGCGGTAGGAAGACTTAAAGAAAAAGGAGCGGAAGTTTTTAATATTCTTACCAAAAGCGAAGTAATAGAAAAGCTTTTGCCGTACTTTTGGGACGGAGTTTCGCTTTTAGATTATTTTGAAAAGGATTATCTTATTTTTTTAGATGAACCGGGAAGATTTGGGGAGCAAATAAGTAGTTTAGAAAAGCTTCGCCGGGAAAGCTTTACCGAAGCGTTAACGGGAGGGTATACCCTTCCCCGACAGGTTGATGGGTTTTACAGTGAGGATGAAATTTTTACCCTCCTCCGTCAAAGGCTGTCTGGATTAACCTCTCTTTTACCAAAAACTCCGCGCTTTGTAGGGGATTATGATCCCCATAACTTTGCCGGGAGAAAACCTCCCAATTATCTGGGTAAGGAAAAACTTTTTTACGAAGATTTAAGAAATTTTCTTCAAAATGGTTATCGTATTCTGGTAGTAAGGGGCCGGGAAGAGGCGGCGGTTAATCTTAAGAATGAGCTAATTAAACGGGACTTTCCGGTGAGTTTAGCGGCGGATTTAGAAACCGGGATTGCCCCCAGAGAAGTAAAGATTTTAAGAGGAAGGCTAAGTTCAGGCTTTGAGTTTTTCCAGCAAAAACTGCTGGTTTATTCCGATA
This sequence comes from Carboxydothermus pertinax, assembly GCF_001950255.1. Classification (NCBI taxonomy): domain Bacteria; kingdom Bacillati; phylum Bacillota; class Clostridia; order Thermoanaerobacterales; family Thermoanaerobacteraceae; genus Carboxydothermus; species Carboxydothermus pertinax. The sequence goes on along the minus strand of NZ_BDJK01000020.1, from coordinate 3,873 downwards.
TGGAACTTTTCGGACGGACAGTAAAAACCCGGGAAAAGCAGGTCTTGGCGGAAGAAAAACTAGAAGAACAGTTTACCCCGGGGGATTTTGTAGTGCACCCGGTGCATGGGATTGGGAAATATTTGGGAATCAAGCCGGTGGAGGTTGGCGGTAACGTTAAAGATTACTTGGTAATTGCCTATCAAGGGGAAGATCGGCTTTATGTACCACCGGAACAGGTAGGTAATCTCCAAAAATATATAGGTGTAGACGGGGAGCCTCCGAAACTTTCCCGCTTAGGCGGTGGCGATTGGCAAAAAGTTAAAAATCGGGTGAAAGCCGCCGTGCGGGAAATGGCCGAAGGTCTTTTGGAGCTTTATGCCAAAAGGATGGCCAAGCCCGGTTTTGCTTTTTCCCCGGATACCGTTTGGCAAAAAGAGTTTGAAGAGCGTTTTCCTTACGAAGAAACTCCTGACCAGCTAAAAGCTATTGCAGAAGTAAAAAGAGATATGGAAAAACCCAAAGTAATGGACCGGCTTTTATGCGGGGATGTAGGCTACGGCAAAACGGAAGTAGCCCTTAGAGCTGCCTTTAAGGCAGTGATGGATGGGAAGCAGGTGGCGGTATTAACGCCTACAACCCTGTTGGCCCAGCAGCATTATAATACTTTCAAAGAGCGATTTTCTGGCTATCCGGTGGAAATTCGGCTTTTAAGTCGTTTTCAAACCGCCCGGGAGCAAAAGGCAACGCTTAATGAACTTAAAAAGGGGAAAGTGGATATAATTATTGGAACTCACCGGCTTTTGCAGGATGATGTCCGGTTTTATGATTTAGGATTGATGATTGTGGATGAAGAGCAACGATTTGGTGTAGCCCAAAAAGAACGTTTGAAGCTTTTAACCGAAACGGTGGATGTCTTAACGTTAACCGCAACCCCAATTCCCCGAACGCTTCACATGGCGCTGGTGGGGATTCGGGATTTAAGCATTTTAAATACTCCGCCAGAAAACCGCTTCCCGGTGCAGACCTATGTTTTAGAAGAGGATCCGTTTATTGTAAGGGATGCTATTCGCCGGGAGCTGGGGCGAGGAGGTCAGGTGTTTTTTGTCCATAACCGGGTTTACGATATTGAGGAAGTAGCCGCCTGGGTACAGGCTTTGGTGCCCGAAGCCCGGGTAGCAGTTGCTCACGGGCAGATGAAAGAGGAGCAGTTAGAAAGGGTTATGCTCGAGTTTATTTCCGGCAAATATGATGTACTGGTTTCTACCACCATAATCGAGACAGGAATTGACCTGCCCAACGTCAATACCCTCATTATAAAAAATGCTGACCGTTTTGGACTAGCCCAGCTTTACCAGCTCCGGGGGCGGGTGGGCCGAAGTAACCGGATTGCCTATGCTTATTTAATGTATGAAAAAGATAAGGTGTTAAAGGAGTCGGCGGAAAAGAGGCTTGCGGCTATTAAAGAATTTACTGAATTTGGCTCCGGGTTAAAACTTGCCATGCGCGATTTGGAAATCCGGGGAGCAGGAAATCTTCTGGGGCCAGAACAGCACGGGCATATTGCGGCGGTAGGTTTTGATATGTATATGAAATTACTCCAGGAGGCAGTAGCGGAATTAAAAGGGCAAGCTACTACCGAGGAAGTAGAGCCGCAGCTGGAATTAAATTTAACGGCCTATATTCCCGAAAGCTATATTCCCGATGAAAAGCAAAAAATTGAAATGTATCGAAGACTTTCGCGTACCAGGAACCTTGAGGATTTAAGGGATGTGGTAGATGAATTAATTGACCGATTTGGTGCGATTCCCAGGGAAGTGGAAAACTTAATTAAATTAATTAAAATAAAAATAATGGCGGCGAAATTAAAGGTAAAAGGAATTTACCAGACCGAAGGGGAACTTAAAATCCAGTTTTTCCCCAATCCCGAAATTACCGCGGAAAAACTTGCCCGTATATCCGGCCAATTAAAAGGCAGGGTGGTGTTCGGGATGAACCCGGATTTAGAAGTTCGCTGCAGGATTAAGGGAATAATTGGTGACGAAATTTTTTCCCTTTTAGAGAGGATATTGGGGCAGTTAAGTTGAATATATAAATGGTAAAATTTTTTACAATTAGGTTAAAATAGAGAGGAGAGAAAGAAATGAAGAAATTTATTAAAATTCTGGCAGCGGTTTTTGTCCTGACCCTTGCCCTTGGTCTTGCGGGTTGTGGGGATTACGTTGCCAAAGTTAATGGAAAGACCATTTCCAAAAAAGAATTTGACCGGCGCTTTTCCCAGGTTCAAGCGGACATGAAATTGCAGGGAGTAGACTTTACTTCTGCGGATGGGCAAAAAATGCTTAAAAATTTAAAGCAACAAACTTTAGACCAGATGATAAATGAACTATTAATTTCCCAGTACGCCAAGGAAAAGAAAATTGAGCCCACTAAAGATGAAATTACCAATAAAATCAATGAAATCCGTGCCCAGTTTACCTCTCCCCAGGAATTTGAAAAAGCTTTAAAGGACCGGAATATCAGTAATGACGATTTAACTGAAATGGTAAGAATTCAACTCATTAACGAAAAAATTTATAATGAAATAACCAAAGGGATTACAGTGTCGGAGCAAGAGGTAAAAGATTACTATGAAAAGCATAAGACTGAAGCAGAATTTCAATCTCCGGAACAGCGGCAGGTACGCCATATTTTAATTGCAGTAAATGATGGTAATGCTCAAAACAATCCCCACTTTAATACCAGTGTCAAAAGAACCGATGCCGAGGCTAAAAAACTTGCCGAAGATTTAATAAAACAAATTAAGGCAGGTAAAGATTTTACAACTTTAGCCAAAGAAAAATCCGATGACCCAGGGGTTAAGGAAAATGGCGGACAGTACACCTTCAGTCGGGGAGAAATGGTAAAAGAGTTTGAAGATGCAGCTTTTGCTTTAAAAAAACCTGGCGATATCACCGAAACTCCCGTTAAAACTGCTTTTGGTTATCATATTATCAAGCTTGAAAAAATTATTCCTGCAAGGCAAAAGAGTTACGATGAAGTTAAAGAACAGCTTAAAAACTACCTTTTAGAACAAAAGAAAAGGGATGCGTACAGTAAGTTTCTCAATGACTTGAGGAAAAAAGCCAAAATAGAAACAAAACTCTCCTAAAGTAATAAATAACAAAAAGTATAATTCCCTCCTTAAGGTTAAATACTAACATTACCAAGCAATTACCTTAAGGAGGGAATTTTTCATGAAAGCAACGGGTATTGTGCGTCGCATTGATGATTTAGGAAGAGTAGTTATTCCCAAAGAGATAAGAAGAACTCTGAGGATACGGGAAGGGGATCCCCTGGAAATTTTCGTGGACCGGGACGGGGAAGTGATTTTAAAAAAATACTCACCCATTGGTGAACTGGGTGACTTTGCCAAAGAATATGCTGAATCCCTCCATGAATCTCTAGGACATATAGCCTTTATAGCGGACCGGGATACTATAATTGCTGTGGCAGGGGCACCTAAAAAAGAGTTTTTAAATAAATCCATTGGGCCTGCGGTAGAACGGGCAATGAATGAGCGGAAGACAGTGGTGATAAACGCTACCGGGGAACACGAATACTGTAAAGAGTGTATAACTGCTGAAGACGGTCAATGCCTGTTTACCTCCGAAATTATTGCTCCTATAATAGTTGAAGGGGATCCGATTGGAGCGGTGATCATAGCCAGTCGCGAGCCCGGAGTTAAACTTGGAACCCTCGAGCAAAAAATGGCTGAAACTGCCGCCGGTTTCTTAGCCAAACAAATGGAACAGTAACCGTTAGGGACGGTTCGAGAGGACTGAAAAAGTAACATTTTTTAGGCGCAAATTGGCTTTTTATAGCTGTAAAATCTTCCTTTAAACAAATATTTAT
>NZ_BDJK01000019.1:28632-48163 GCF_001950255.1 Carboxydothermus pertinax | reverse complement strand
CCGGTAAAGCGCTTAAAAGTACCGCCGGTAAAATAAATAAGGCTTTTAATCCCGAAATCTTCAAAAGAAACGCACCCCCTACCGCAAAAAGCGAAGCTATTATCCCAAATACATAACCGTGGGCCAGTTTCCCTAAAAGCCAGGTTTTTTCTGAGACCGGAAGACTTTTAAGGTAGTAAAGCTCTTTGGCCTCCCGGGAGATGGCGGTAGAGGTAATATTGGTAGCAGCAGCCAAAAAGACCCCAAGGGATAAAAGGCCGGCTAAAAGATAATTCTCAAAAGCTTTGTTACCTAAAAGCTTCTTAATTTCACTTAAGCCAGTAATTCCCTGAAAATAAAAGGAAATACCAAAAACAAAGGGTATGATAATAATAACAAGCGGACCGTTTAAGAAATAAACCGGTTCGCGGTTCATAAGCCGGATTTCCCGCAGAAGGTTCGAAGTAAAGACAGGTTTTGGGGTAAAAGTTAACTCCCCTTTTACCCTCCGGCGTCCACCGCCCCCTTCCGTCCCCACTTTTAAGCTCTTTTCGTAAGCCCGCCCAAGGATATAAAGGCCTAAAGCTAAAAGGCCAAGGCTAAGAATAATGTTAGCCCCCAGGGAAAAAGCTTTTATAGTAACATCCTCTCCGGTTAAAGATTTCACCGTAAGCAAGGCCGGAAGGTAAATCTTATAAAGCTTCAGGTTTATAAGGTTGGGGTCGGAAAATTTTGCGACAAGCATTCCCGGATTTTTCTCGGCCAGTTGCACGGTATTGGAAAATTTTTGGATAAGTATCGCTGCTCCAAGGCCAATAATGCCGCCCACGTACATGAGCAAATCTTTTTTCCGGGCAAAGGAGAAGCTTCTAAAAATCAGGACAAAAGCGATAAAGACTAAAGTTAGGGGTAAGACCGGTAAAAGTAACAAATTCAAAAAAGCAGTAACCCAGTAATAAAAGCCTTCACCGCCAAAATAACCGTAAACCCCGGCAGGTATGCCGAAGAAAAGTACGGCTATGGGAAGGTGGTAAAAATAATTTACCAGTATTTTCGCCCCTAAAAGTTCTCTCCCCTTTAACGGCAAAGTCAAAAGATACTCCGCTCCATCGTAATAGTAACCCGAAAGGATCGCTATTACTCCCAGGGCTAAGATAATTAAAACGGTATTTACCGCTCCCAGGGCCAGCACGGTGGATTCAAGATTCGCCGGCTTTAAAGCCAGGAAAAGATTTTTATAAAAAACAACGTTCATGGAAAAAAGGCCCGACAGGGAGAAAAGGATTAAGACGATAAAGCCAATAGCCTTTAAAAATTCTTTGGGATTTTGGCGATAATAGGAAAAAGGCCGAACCGCCAGCAAAACTTTTGTTAACTGTAAAGTTTTTTTCATGACCGCACCAGCTCCAGGAAAAGCTCTTCCAGGCTTTTATCTTCCTGCTTCTGGGCTTTTAGTTCGTCCATGGTTCCGGTAAAGATTAATTTCCCTTTTTTAATAATCCCTAAAGTCGTGCAGAGCTTTTCCGCCACTTCTAAAATGTGGGTGGAAAAAAACACCGTTTTACCCCGGGCAGCGTAATCCTGCATCAACTTTTTTAAGTTAAAAGACGACTCCGGATCCAGCCCGGTCATCGGCTCATCCAAGATCCAGATGTCCGGGTCGTGGACCAGCGAAGCAATAACCAGAAGTTTTTGCTTCATCCCGTGGGAGTAGCTGCCAATTCTATCGTTTATCGCCCCTTCCAGGCTAAAAAGTTTTAAAAGGGGGCGAATCCTTTCTTCCCTGAGCTTAGCGGGGACTTCATACACATCGGCCACGAAATTTAAAAATTCAAGGCCGGAAAGCCTGGGGAAAATTTCCGAAGTATCGGGAACATAACCAAATTTTCTTTTGGCTTTAAGAGGCTCTTTTAAAAGGTCAATCCCGGAAAGCTCCACTTCCCCGGTGTCCGGAGCCAATATGCCGGTCATAATTTTAATGGTGGTAGTTTTCCCCGCCCCATTGGGGCCTAAAAAGCCAAAAATTTCCCCTGGCGGTACCGTGAGATTTAAATTATCCACCGCGAGGACCTTTCCCCCTCCGTAAGTTTTGGAAATATTTTTTAAACGGATGATATAAACCACTCCTCTCGACAAAAAATACTAACTCTTAACAAATTATAAGCAACAAAATCCCCTTGAATTTCGGGCCAGCGGCTGTCATCTCCAGCTTTTTGGTTATTTTTGTTATTAATTCGTCCCGGTTTTAAAAATTCCTCTAATCCTCGCTAAAAAACAAGGCACAAATAAAACCGGCGTTTTAGCCGGCATCAATCAATAACTCCTGCGGGATTACCACCGGAACATTATTAATTTTGTAGACTATAGCTTTAATACCATAAACTTGATAAATGTTTTCCGTACTCAATACTTTTTCATCACCAAAGGCCACAATTTCACCATCTTTTATCAGTAAAAATTTATCGGCAAAACGTAACGCCTGATTGAGGTCGTGAAGAATGGCTATTATGGTCATTTTCCGCTCCCGGGCAAACTTTTTTAAGAGTTTCAGAATTTCATACTGGTGTCTTAGATCCAAATTGCTTGTCGGTTCGTCTAAAAGAAGAAGTTTCGGTTCCTGGGCCAAAAGCCTGGCCACTGCTACTTTTTGTAACTCACCGCCGCTTAACTCATCGAGAAAACGTAAAGCAAACTCTTCCATTTCCAAAATCTTTAAAACCTCTTCCACCACTTCCAGATCTTTTTGCGTTGCCTCAAGCCGGATATGAGGCCTTCTCCCCACCAAAACTGCGTCAAACACGGTCAAGCGGCTTACCTCTTGGCGCTGGGCCATATATCCCACTTTACCTGCAAACCAACGAAGATTGGTTCGAAATATCTCTTGGCCTTCCAAATAAACAGCCCCTTTTTTAATTTTAAGGTTACGGCTTAAACATTTTAACAAAGTCGATTTGCCTGCACCGTTATTGCCCAAGATTGCTAATATTTCTCCTTCAGCAACTTTAAAGCTTACATTATTAAGCACAGCTTTACTGGGATAATTAAAGGACACACCGGCTACCTCTAAAAGCATTCGCTTCCCCCTTTTTAACTTATTTTCCCCGAAGTAAGAGGTATAAAAACAAAGGCGCTCCCAAAAAGGAAGTTACCGCACCAACCGGTAAAATCACCGGGGAAATTACCGTGCGGGCAAAGGTATCCGCTAAAAGCAGTAGAACCCCGCCCAATAAAGCTGCTCCCGGCAGTAAAAACCGCTGGTCATGGCCAATGACCCGGCGCACCATATGGGGGGCTAAAAGACCTATAAAGCCGATGATCCCGCAAAAGGAAGTTATTACTGCCGCAATGCCAGAAGAAACCAGCATTCCCCAAAAACGAATTTTATCGGGGTCAACTCCTAAGCTTCTGGCCCCTTCTTCTCCGGTAATTAAGGTATTGTAATTCCAGCGGTTTAAGTAAAAGTAAATAAAAGCCAAACTGATCCCGATAACCAGTAGCCTTACTTCTTCCAGCCCCAGGCGGCCCAAATCCCCAAAACTCCAAAAAACCACCGCCGCAAGCTTTAACTCATCGGCAAAATACTGAAGCAAAGTGGTACCCGAAGCCCAAAGGGAACCTATGGCTACCCCCGCCAGCGCAATGGCTTCCGGGGCAAGTTTTTTCATTTTTCCCAGCCACAAAACTAAAAGGGACGTCAAGAGGGCAAAGCTAAAAGCCGTCAAGCTCACCAAATAGCGATTAACATAGTTTATCTTGGCATCCGCTCCCGCCTGATAACTCCCCGCACCTAAAACAATGATGGCAAAGGCGGCCCCAAAAGCGGCCGCCTGAGAGATACCGAGGGTAAAGGGAGACGCCAAAGGATTTTTTAAGAGAACTTGCTGCACGTTTCCGGCAAGGCCAAGTCCTATACCGGCCAAAACCGCTCCCGCTACCCGCGGCAGACGAATTTCCCAGATAACCGTCTTTAAGGCGTCCGGACCCTTCCCCAAAATTCCTTTAACCACAGGCCAAAAGCCAAGTTTCATGCTTCCGGCATTAATACCAAATACGATGGTAATGATTAATATTGTTAAAAGAATCAATAAAAACAAAACTTTTTGCCAAAGATAGCCTTGATAGGTTTTTTCCTTCATTTTCCTCTCCCACTAATCAAATTTTAGCGGACCAAACCCTCCGAACTTTTTCTTTAACTCCTGATACAAAGGTTTTCCTAAAAAGAATTTGTAAATTTCATCGGCTTTTTTCACCGGATCCACTCCAGCAAAGGCTGTGGGGTAGATTACTTTGGCAACATAGTAAGCATCGGCAAAAGCTGTCTCAATGTTGGTATTGTAAGAGTTATAGGGGAGCAGTCCGTAAACTTTATTTTTCTTAAAGGCAGTTAAGCTCAGGTAAAAACTGCTGTTTTTTCTATAGTCCTCTTTCACCAAAGAAAGTCCTCCCTCATCGATAAACACCACCTCAGGATCCCAGAGCAAAATCTGTTCCCGGTCGACGGTAATTGCTCCCTGTTTCCCCAAGCCATCGGCAACATTCTGGGCTTTAACCATTTTTAAAATGGGATGGGAACCCTGAGTACTTTCAAAACCCCGGGCTCCTTTAAAACTTACCGCCCCCACGTAAACCTTTGGGCTTTTTGCCTTACCTATCCGTTTGGCCAAATCACTCTTGATTTTTTGGACGTAATTTTGCAGTTCTTGGGCTCTTTTTTCTTTCCCTAAAATCTTTCCTATTAAATTTATTGATTTTAAAGCCGTATCATCAAAAAACCCTGCTTGACCGTAATTTAAAACTACCACGGGAACCTTAACCTGTTGCTGGAGCCGGTCTGCTCCTGCCTTATCCAAAAGCTGGACTACAAAAATCACATCGGGCTTAACTGTTAAAATTTTTTCCGGATCCGGCTGGGTATCCGGCCCCCCCTGGCCTATGGTAGGTAATTTTTGAAGTTGTGGATAAGCTAAAATATACGGTTTGGCATTTGGTTGTTTTTCAATTGCCTCAACCCCTACAATACGCGCCGCTCCATCCACATAACTCACCAAACGTAAAGCCCCGGGTCCTATGGCAACAACCCTTTTGACCGGCTGCTTTAGGGTAATTTTTCGCCCGGCTAAATCGGTAACCACTAGGGTCTTGGTTGTAACTTTTTTTGTAGCCGCTTTCGTTTTTGAACCTACACCAAAATAAGTTAACCCGATAATTAAAGCTAAAATCAGAATAAAAATGCCCAAGTTGCGCGCCCTTTGCATTTACCCTTCCCCCTTTATTCACAAACTTTATAATCAATAAAACAGTCTTTACAAACTATCTCCCCCTGGTAAAGCCGCGCTTTAGGCTCCATTACCGCTTCCCCGCATTTACTGCAAGTTAAACTTTTAAAAATTCTTACCGGCCGGACCTTAAAGGGGACTTCCTGAATTTTAAATAATTGGTCCGAAGGCATAGTTAAAATTTCTTCAGATCGTTTGTTTTGAAGTTCTGAAAATAGTTTCTTTTCCTCTTCCGTAGCTTTTTTCTCTAAAATTTTATTAAATAATTTTTCCTGGTCCGAACTCCTTTGCCAAAGCTCGCCTCGTACCATCAGGCGTTCTCCCTTGCCCCAGGATATGCTGCCAAAGGTATAAGCCATTTTGCCGGTATCTTTGTAAATTAACCGTCCTTTGCCAAAAGTACATCCGGTCAACACCTGAATGGCATCCACACCACAGGCATCATTTTCGGTAACGACATATAAATCGTCCAAATTCCCTCCTTTCTCCAAAAATCGTTCCAAAGCCAGTTTAGCCGCCCGGTAGCCAATGGCCAGTCCCGGGCAGACATGTCCGTGGAACTCCACCACCCGTTCCCAGTCCGTAAATACTCTACACACCTACAATCCCTCCTAATTTTCTAAATAAAAAAGCCGCTAAAGAGCTGCTTCAGCAGCCAGCTTCGCGGCTTTTTTCTTCCTATTTAATTGCCTTATAGAACTTCAAAGCGTCTACCTTCTGGTAGACCTTTTCAACAAAAAAATTCGACATTCAAAATAATTTTCCTGCCTGAAGATAAATTATTTTTTTCACATTATGCTATCGTGATTAACTAACTTCACCTTTTAATTCTTTTTTTTCAAAAATATCCTCTTCACTTAAGTGCAAGTTAACAAACACATTGATTAAATCCGGATCAAATTGACTGCCGGAGCCATTTAAAAATTCCTTTAAAACCTCCTTCCGTGTAAGCGGTTTTCTATAAGGCCGCTTGGATAACATCGCATCATAGGCATCAATAATTGCCATTATACGACTTAAGTACGCTATTTCTTCTCCCTTTAATCCCTGGGGATATCCTTTACCATCCCAGCGTTCATGGTGTTGTAAAATAAGGGGGGCAATAGCCGAAAGTTCCCCGGAAGTCAAAGCAATGCGGTAACCAATTTCGGGATGGCGTTCAATAATCCGCCTCTCTTCGGGAGACAACGGTTCAGGTTTATTCAAAACACTTTCCGGAACCCCCAGTTTGCCTATATCATGCATCTCCACCAAAAGAACAAGCTTATCCACTTCCTCCCGGGGTAATTTTAAAGCTCCACCAAATTTAAGGGCAACTTTCTTCATCCGGTCGGTATTGTGAAAATCCCTTTCCATTAAAGCGGTTTTTAGAGCTTTAACCAACGCCACCCGGGCATCATTGCCATTGGCAAGTTTGTTTCGATACATCGCATCGTCCGCTTCCCGCAGGGTTTCCCAAAGAGATGTTCCCGGTTTTGTCGCCGTAGAAACGCCTATTGACAAACTTAATGGTAAATCGGGTGCAAGCTTATTATATTCTTCAACCCTCTTAAAAATTCTCTGGGCAATTTCCTCGGCAGCTTCTCTTGAAGTACTGGGTAAAAGAATGCCAAACTCATCCCCGCCTATACGCGCCACCACATCCCCTTGCCGCACACCGCCTTTTAAGATGTCAGCGGCTCTCTTTAATAAAAGATCCCCTTTATCGTGTCCAAACATATCATTTACCGCTTTTAAGTTATCTAAATCACAAATTAAGACACTAATAGGATATTCCCGGCCTTTTTCCATCCGTTTGACCTCTTCTTCAAAAAACGCTCGGTTATACAATCCAGTTAATACATCCCTGGTGCTGCAGTACTTTAATTCCCTTTCCATGATTTTTCTCTCAGTCACATCCCGAACACACTGGACCGCCCCTAAAAGGTTCCCCGCTGCATCCTCAATAGGAGCAGCCAAAGTCCAGTAGCAGGCTCCTTTTCCCCCATAAGCGTTAGGTGCAACCCCTTCCCCAATAACTACCTTTCCTTTTCTCTCTAACTTTTCATAGCCATTTAAACCCCCATTATTATTATTGCCAAGCACCAGGTCTACACAAATAGGTTTTCTTTTACCAAAAAACGGCTCCGCATACACATAATCGCCTTTTCCCAAAATCTCTTCTTTTTTGACCCCGGTCATCTCTTCCATAGCTTGATTCCAGACAATTACCTGCCCATTTTTATCTATCGCTAAAGTAGCATCGGGAAGGGAATCAAGAATTTTTTCATATAAATAAAGCTTTTCCAAAAGATTTTCCCCAGTACCTAATGCTGTTAAAAACTTTTCCGCATCCAAGAGCTTATCTTCGGAAAGTTCGTTTATTAGCTGGCATAGTTTAGCTTTTAAAGCGGTCACTATTTTCATCCTTTCTTAAAAAGTTTTAGAATTTTCAAAAATAAAAAATGGATAAAAAAATACATTTATTGGCAATTATAAATTTTGTTTATAACTTTATAATAAATATTTCTCCACAGCCCAAAATTATCCTGCACCTTTTACCAAAAAAATTAAACCGGCTTTTTAGCCGGCATCAATCAATAAATCCTGCGGGATAACCACCGAAATACATTTTCCGATTTTAAATCCTGCGTTTAAAAATCTCGGCATAATTTCCCTTTTCCACAATTTTCCCCTGTTCCATTACCAAGATTTCATCCATTTTTTCTAACCCCACCAAGCGGTGGGTGATATAAAGCACGGTCTTTCCCAAAGCCACATCCCAGAGATTTTCTAAAACCTCTTTCTCCGTTAATGCATCAAGACCCGTCGTTGGCTCATCTAAAAGCCAAATTGGCGCATCTTTTAAAAGAAGCCTGGCCAAAAGAAGTCTTTGTCTTTCTCCCCCGGACAAACGCTCTCCCCGCTCCCCTACTTCCAGGGAAAGAGCCAGGTGAGTTAGGTTTACTTTTTGTAATACTTCCAGAAGCTCTTCCCGAGATGCGCCGGGTTTTGCCACCCGTAAATTTTCCTCCAGGGTAGTATTAAAAATAAAACTTTCCTGGCTTACTACCCCAAAAAGGGTGCGAACCGCTTCCGGCGCAAAACCTTTTAAATCTTCGCCCCCAAGGAGAATTTCCCCCTCATAATCATAAAAGCGAAGGAGTAGCTTTATAATGCTGCTTTTTCCTGACCCACTGGGCCCAACCACCGCTATCTTTTGCCCTTGGGCCAGGGAAAAGCTTACCCTTTCTAAGGAAGGCTTTGAATTTCCCGGATAAATTAAACTCACCTCTTTAAACTCCAAGGAATGGCTTAAGGGTAAGGTACTCTTTCCCACTCCTTCAATAACCGGCGGGGGCTCGTTTATTAAAGAAAATACCCGCTGGGCACTTTCCTTGTTTTCTTCCCAGTACTGCCGGGCAGAAGCCGCTGGAAAAAGGGCTTCAAAAGAAGTTTGAACCGTTAAAACCACCAGTGCCATTAAAACTCCCGCAAGTTTTCCCTCCGAACTTAAATACACTGCCAGAATTAACGCCAAAAAACCAGTAACATGGCTTAAAAGCAAAAACCCGCTTTCAGAAAGAGCGTTAAGTAAAGCCGCTTTTTGGCGAAAAACCAAAAGTTTTTGGGAAAGCTTTTCTACTTTTAAAACTTTGTCTGTTAAACTATTGGTAGTTTTTAAGTCAATATACCCCGCGATAAGTTCCCCCAAGCAATTGGATAAAGCTGCCCGCTGGGTTCTCAGTTTTTTCCCCAATTCTAAACTTTTCTTCCCAAAGATAACTGGAATTAAAACACTACCAGTTATAAAGCCCATAAAAAGGAGCAAGGAAAACCAAAAAGAAAAACTTTTTAAAAAACTCGCAATCAAAAGGAAAACAATAAACATTACCAAATAGGGATAAACCACCCGCAGGAAAAAGTTCTGCAGGCTCTCGATATCCGCCACCATCCGGGCCAGTAAATCGGTGGTCCTTACTTTTTGCAAAATAGCAGGGGCTTTGGGTTCAATTTTTTCGTAAAAAAATATGCGAATCTGGGCTAAAAAGTTAAAAGTAGTCTTGTGGGAAAAGTAGCGCTCCAAATAGCGAAAAACTGCCCGGGAAAGCCCGAAAAACCTGACTCCCACAATCGCTAAGGTTAAAGTATAAGCAGGAGGCCTTAAAGCAGCTTTTGCAATAAGATAAGCTGACGTAGCAAATAAGCCAATACTGCTTAACACCGCCAGGACCCCAAGGGTAACTGCCAGCAGTACCTCTTTTAAATCACTCCTTAAAATTTTAGCTAACTCTTTCATACTTCACCCCGGTAAGCTTTTAGTAATTGCCGGTAAAATTGGTTTTCCTGAAAAAGCTCTTCATGCCTTCCTATTCCCGCTACTTCTCCCTGGTTTAAAAGAACAATTTTATCGGCCTGGTAAACAGTCGAAAGCCGATGGGCAATCATGATTACCGTCCGGTTTTCCGCAAGCTTTTTGATTACTTTTTCTAAGATTTCTTCGGTTTTATAGTCAAGGCCGGCGGTAGGTTCATCTAAAATTACTATCTTGGCATCTTTTAAAAACACCCGGGCTAAGGCAATTCGCTGGCGTTCACCGACCGATAACCCCCGCCCCCCCTCACCGATTACCGTATTATAACCCTCCGGAAGGGCAGCGATAAACGGGTGGGCCCGGGCCAAAATTGCCGCCCGTTTAATTTCTTCTAAACCTGCGTCCTTTTTCCCCAAAGCAATATTTTCCGCAATAGTTCCGGGGAAAATAAACGGCGATTGGGAAAGATAACTTACCTGGCCATACCAGTCTTGCTCCGAAAGCTCATAAAGGGGGACCTCATTTATTAAAATTTCGCCCCTTGCTGGCCGCTCAAGTCCCAACAGAAGCTTTACCAAAGTAGACTTGCCCGCACCGCTGGGACCGATTAAAGCAACTTTTTCATACGGCTTAATGGTAAGATTAATTTTTTTCAGAACCTCTTTCCCAGGAGAAAAGCTATGACTTATCTCCTGAAAAATAATTTCCGGCGGTGAATTCCAGGTAATGGAGCGTTTGTTTACAAAAACCTTATTTTCTTTTTGGTCCAGTACCTCCCAGAGCTTATGGGAAGAAGCCATCGCCGTTCGTCCGGAATGAAAACTACTGCCAAGATTTCTAAGGGGTAAATAATATTCCGGTGCCAGGAGTAAGGTAAAAAATGCAACAATAAACTCCATTTTTCCATATAAAAGCCTTAAACCCACTTCCACCGCCACCATCGCCGTGCTGATAGTGGCAAGGATTTCCAGCATAAGGGCAGATAAAAAAGCAACCCGCAAAACCTCCATCGTGGCATCCCGAAAGGCTATTCCGCTTTTTTTAAGTTCTTCTACCTGGTTTTTACTCTGGCCAAAAGCCTTAAGGTCGGCTATCCCCTGTAAAAGTTCAAAAAACCTGCCGCTTAAGCGGGATAAAGTCACCCACTGTTTTTGAGCCAGTTTCTCGGCAAAACTGCCAATTAGCATCATAAAAACGGGAATTAGCGGAGCGGTTAGCAGCATAATTATTCCGGAGATAAGGTCATGGGTTAGAACCACTACCAAAATCATCAAAGGTATGATCCCGGCGCTTATTAGTTGCGGAAGATACCGGGCATAGTAGACCTCGAGATTTTCCACCCCCTCTAATACCAGCGTTAAAAGCTCTCCGGTTTTTTCCGGCAAGAGAAGTTTTGTGCCCAAAGCTGATATTTTTAGCAAAAGCCTTTCCCGTAAACTTCCGGTAACTTTAGCGGAAAGCCTGGTCCCTACTTTTTCCCCGAAATAGCCTGCAGTAAATCTTAAAGTAATAATTAAAAACAAAGCCAGGAAATAAGGCCAAAGTTCTTTTAACCCTTTTTTAGCTAAAAACGCCCCATTAACGATATACGCCAGAAAATAAGCCTGGGCTATGACCAAACCACCGCTTATGAGCGAAGCCAGGGCAAGTTCGATTAAATAGCCTTTAAATTTTAACCCTTCCTGATTTAATCTCTTTTCCACCATATCCGTCTCCGGTTTTTTCTTTAAATTTTACCACTTTAAGCGAAAAACGGTAGCCGCAGGGCTACCGTTTTACCTTTAATATCCCTTCTGCTCGGGTGTCGCTTTTCCCCGAAAAACCCGGTATGCGTAGATGGTATATAGGAGCACAATCGGTACACCGATTAATGCGATAATCAGCATGACCTTTAAGGTTAAAGGTGAGGAAGAAGCATTATAAATAGTCAAGTTTTTCGCCGGCTCAGTAGCAATAACCCAGTTGGGATAAAGCCCCGCCGCCACGGTTAAAATCATCGTGGCAAAAGCTATAGATGTGGCGGTAAACACCTTCTGATAAGCGTTTTTCCGTACCCAGCCCGGGATAAGGATGAGGGATACTAAGGTTAAAAGCGGCAAAACATATAAAAGGGGTAATTTTTGATAATTCTCCCACAAATGCGGTGCGGCCATTTTACTGTAAATCCCACCTATCAGCCACAATACCAGTAAAATCAAAGCAAAATTTTTGCTGAATTCCTGAGCTCTCTTTTGCTGGTCACCTTCGGTTTTTAACGCAGCATAGGCCGCCCCCTGCAGCAGGAAAGCAAAAAGCCCAACGATCCCAAAGCACAGGGCAAAAGGTTTTAAAAGGCCAAAAAAGGTACCGGCGTAATTTTGCTCAGCATCCAAAGGTATACCGTAAACCACATTTCCTACCGCCACTCCAAAAAGCAGGGCCGGTAAGAAACTTCCCAGGAAAAATAAGCCGCCCATTAGCTTTTGCAGTCCCGGGGTATCGACTTTAAAATAGTATTCCACCGCTACCGCCCGGAAAATCAAAGCAAACAGTACCAGCATCATAGCCAGGTAAAAACCGCTAAACACCGACGCATACACCAGAGGAAAAGCAGCAAAAAGCGCTCCGCCACCGGTTAAAAGCCAAACTTCGTTGCCGTCCCATACCGGACCAATAGCATTGATTAAAATTTTTCTTTCCTTATCGGTTTTCCCCAGAACGTAAAATAAACTACCCACGCCCAGATCAAAACCATCCAAGAGGGCATACCCGATAATCAATACGCCAACCAGCAAAAACCAAACGGTATTTAAATCCACCCTACGCCACCTCCTTATCCGCTACACCCACGGCATTTTCATTATGGGCCTTAACCGTCCGCACCATCAGGTATATCATTAACCCACCCAGGAAAAGGTACACAGCTATGAATAATAAATTAGTTAATACTAACTGCGCGGCATCAAGCTTCGAGACCGCATCGGAAGTTTTTAAAAGACCGTAAACAATCCAGGGCTGGCGCCCGACTTCGGCGGTTATCCACCCCAATTCATTGGCAATATAGGGAAGAGGAATAAAGTAAAGGAGGAGTTTTAAAAGCAACTGGTTATTGTAAATTTTACCCCGGATAAGCTCCACCACCGCCCACAAAAGGGCTATTGCCATTAAAATCCCAAGACCTACCATCAAATGGAAGGAAAGGAAAGTTGGCAGTATTGGCGGCCGTTCCTCCTGGGGAAACTCTTTAATACCCTTTACTGGCTGATTTACATCACCGTGGGCAAGGTAGCTTAAAAGACCCGGAACTCCTATTTCAAAGGCATTTTTCTCGTTTTTGGTATCCGGCCAACCTAAAATAAGGAGGGGAGCTTTTTCTTTGGTCTCCCAGATGCCTTCAAAGGCAGCTAACTTAGCCGGTTGAGTTACTGCCACTTGCTTGGCGTGAATATCGCCGAAATAAATCTGCAGAAGGGCAAAGATAAGTCCAAAGATAATACCCACTCTTAACGACGGCCTGGCAATTTCCACATTTTTCTTGCGCAAGAGATAGTAAGCACTTACGCCCATAACAAAGAAGGCCGCAGTTACATAAGCTCCATCCAGAGTGTGCAAAAACCGCGGTAAAGTCGACGGGCTAAATACCGCTTCTTTAAAGCTGGTAAGTATAGCCCGACCGCCTTCCAGTTTATAACCCGCCGGGGTCTGTTGCCAGGAGTTAGCCGCAATAATCCAAAAGGCTGACAGGTTTGTACCAAAAGCAACTAAAACCGCACTTAAAAACCGCATTCCCCGGGAAATCTTATCCCGACCAAAGAGCAAAAGACCGATAAACGTAGACTCTAAGAAAAAGGCAAATACCCCTTCCGCCGCCAGGGGTGCTCCAAAAATATCACCCACAAACCGGGAATAATCGGCCCAGTTGGTGCCAAATTGAAACTCCATAGTAATTCCAGACGCAACCCCAACCGCAAAATTTACGGCAAAAAGCTTGGTCCAAAACCTGGCCATTTTGTCCCACGCCTTATCGTTGGTGCGCCAGAATTTATATTCCATATACGCAATTAATACCGCCAAACCCAAGGTGAGGGGTACGTAAAAAAAGTGGAAGATGGCAGTTATGGTAAACTGCAACCTGGATAAGGCCGTTAAATCCATCAGACACCCTCCTTCAAAGTATACTTTTTAAGTATAGTTTTAAATAAAAAAACACTACAGTTCCCGTTCCCGGTTAAGAATATTCGCAAAATTCGCGGTGCCCAGCCGAGCAATGATATCTTTTTGCAAAAGGGAAAGTTCCTGGTGAATTGCACATCTCCCAGAACGCTGACTGCTGCAATATTGAGGGTCAATTAAGCAGCGGTTAATCTTGATAGGACCTTCCACCGCTTCTACTACATCCAGTAAGGTGACTTCGGCAGGAGACTTTGCCAAGGCAAAGCCACCGCCCACTCCCCGGAAGGACTTTATAATTCCTGCCCGTCCCAGTAGTCGCATAATTTTCAGCAAAAACCTAAGAGGTATCCTTTCCTGCCCGGCAATTTCCTGGGCTTCTACCACCTCCCCCTCCCCTTTTCTTGCCAGGTACAGTACCGCCCTAAAAGCATAATCCGTTGCTTGGGTTAAATTCATCTTTTCCTCCAAACTATACTTATTTGGTATTGTTTTCTTTAAAATAACTCATTTCTCCCCCTTTGTCAAGTAGTAAAAAAGGGACAGTCCCTAATTTAGCTTTGTGCGGTAATTTTGGGGACGTCCTTAGGCATTTCTTGAACGGCGGAAAGTTTTTTCTCGATGGTTTTGGTTTTCTTGACGGCGTTATCAATTTCGCTACTGGCAGCTTCCAGTTTTTTCTTGGTTTTATCGAGAATATCCGCAAAACGGGTAAACTCGGTTTTAACGGAAGCTAAAAGTGTCCAGACTTCCAGAGAACGTTTTTCGATAGCAAAAGTCCTAAAGCCCATCTGCAGGCTGTTTAAAAAGGCAGCCAAAGTAGTAGGACCAGCTACTGCAACCCGAAATTCCCGCTGCAGTCGTTCTACCAGGCCGTTTCTCCGTAATACCTCCGCATATAAACCTTCGGAAGGTAGAAACATGATGGCAAAGTCGGTAGTGTGGGGCGGATCTAAATATTTATCCCTAATTTTTTTCGCTTCCTCCCGCACTCTTATTTCTAAAGCTTTCCCAGCTTCCTCGGTAAGCCCCTGGTCGCCCTGTTCGTAGGCATCTAAGAGGCGCTGGTAGTCTTCTATCGGGAATTTAGCGTCGATGGGAAGCCATACCGGTCCATCGTTCTGTCCAGGAAGTTTAATGGCATACTCCACCCGCTCGGTAGCGCCTTTTTTGGTGGCAACATTTTTTTCATACTGCTCCGGAGCAAAGATCTGCTCTAAAATGGCTCCCAGCTGAATTTCCCCGAGGGTTCCCCGGGTTTTAACGTTGGTTAAAACTTTCTTTAAATCACCCACCCCCGCCGCTAAAGCCTGCATTTCTCCTAAACCCTTTTGCACCTGCTCCAGCCGCTCGCTAATCAGCCGAAACGATTCCGAAAGCCTACGTTCCAAAGTCCCCTGCAGCTTTTCATCGACGGTAGCCCGCATTTCTTCCAGCTTTTTGGCGTTGTCTTCCTGCAATCGGTGAAGGTTATCTTCTACCGTTTTCCTTACAGCTTCCAGCTTCTGTTCGGTTTGCAGGACAAGGCCTGAAAGCTGTCTTTCCACTGCTTCTAACTGATTTTTCTGCAAAGCCCCGATTTGGCTTAAAGTACTCATCATAACTTCTCTAAACTCCCGTAAACTCTCCCCTAAATCTTTGCGGTTCTGGGCGGTTTCCTCCCGTATCGCCCGGTCGGTATTGGCAAGGAGTTCTTTTAAGAGATTAATATTGGCAAGGATCCCTTCCTTTTCCGGAGAACGAGTTTTAATTAAGAGAATAATTTGCAAGATAATGATCAAAAAAAGTAAGATTAGTATAGATAACTCCACAAAAAATCCTCCTTTTTTCCGCAAAACCCAATAAAGCCAAAACATTTGGTCGACAGGAGTCGACCCTGTGAAAACAGTGGTCTGGGATCAGTAGTCAGGTGTAAATTTTAAACAACTATTCTTCCTATTCCCTCAATTCTTTTTTTTAGACAGGGAAGGCAGGCATCGGGGTCCTCGTTTACGCAGATTTTACCGGGATAAAGCTGGTAGAGAGGTCGATAAGGTTGCGGTGTCATATTGGGCATAACTACGTTGGCCCCAGCCTTTAAGCCAAGTTCCCGGCCCTCGGGGTGGATGGTACCCAGGGCAGTGGTGGCCGGAATATTGGCTTTCGGAAGGGTAAGCCTGGTCAGGGCAATCATTGTAAGGGTTTGCTCCAAAGTTCCGCCCTTTTCCTTTGCCAGAGGTGTATGCGGATGGGGAATAAAAGGACCGATGCCCACCATCTCCGGCTGCAGCTTCTCCATAAACAATAAATCCTCCCAGAGCATATCATCGGTTTGCCCGGGAAGTCCCACCATATTTCCAGCCCCTACCTCATAGCCCAAGTCTTTTAAAACGTAAAGGCAGCGTCTCCGGTTTTCAAAGCTTCCATCGGGATGGAGGGCAGCATAAAGCTTTTGATTAGCAGTCTCATGGCGCAAAAGGTAACGATCCGCCCCGGCTTTTTTTAGCTCCCGGTACGCACGAGTAGAAAGTTCCCCGATACTTAAGGTTACATAAACCCCAAGTTCCTTGATCCGGGAAACTAGCTCCACCAGGTCTTTTAACCTGTAATAAGGATCTTCCCCGCTTTGAAGGACCACGGTCTTTATTCCCAGAGCGGCAATTTCTTTAGCCCTTTTAATTATTTCCTCAGGGCTCATCCGGTAGCGGCTAAGTTTTTTATTATCCCGGCGAAGACCGCAGTAAAGGCAGTTTCTCCGGCAGTGGTTGGAAAACTCAATGATCCCCCGAAGATATACTTTATCCCCTTTTTCCCGAAATCTTATGCTATCGGCCAGAGCAAAAAGTTTTTCTTTAGCAATTTCCAAGATTAAACCTCCCAGAAACTCTCATCAATCACTTTATTTAAATTATATAGCTTCTCTTCGGCCTCTTCCAGGGAAATCGATTTAAAGAAAGTTTTCTCTTTAGGAGTTTTCTGGGCCAATCTTGCTAAACTTTCCCCCGCCACAATGCCTATGAGGGGATAGCCGCCGGTGGTCTGCCGGTCAGCCATTAAGATGATAAGTTCCCCGCTTTTTGGTACCTGCATACCGCCCAAAGGCACCGGAGCAGAGATAATTTCCTTTTCTTCCAGAAGAGTAAGAGTGGGGCCAGTAAAGCGGTAGCCCATGCGGTTAAAGGCAGGATTTAGGGTAAAAGGCTGGGATAAAAGCATATCTATGCTATTCGGATCTAAATACTCCCATTCTGGCCCTTTGATAAAAAAAATAACATTCCCCTCATACAGGGCAAAGCGTCCTTCGGGTAAAAAGTAACGTTTTTTAAAACTGCCATCATAATCGGCCACGGGAATTGCGTCATCCTTTCTTAATGCCCGCCCCCGATAGCCGCCAAAGCCAGCCAAAATATTGGTCGCTCTACCCCCCAGTATTTCTGGTATTAAAAAGCCGCCCTTTACCGCCAGATACCCCCAATTGCCCGCATAGGGTCCGTAAATCTCCAAAATACTCCCGGCAGGTACAAAGTAAGACTGCCAGAAATGAATTGGAATACCGTTTAAAAAAGCCCGGTATTTGCCACCGGTTAAGGCAAACACCGTGCTTTTTAAAAACCTAACTGTTATGCCAGAGTTAAACTCCAAAACCGCTTCCCTACCGTTATTCCCGCATAATTTGTTGGCTATCCAATAAGCTTTTAAATCCATTGCCCCTCCAGGGCCAAGGCCATACCGCTGAAAGCCAAAACGTCCTCTATCCTGAATAGTTGTAAGGTTCCCGGGTTTTAGTATTTTAAGCACGTTTTTTCCTCCAAGCCTGAATATATATGTCGTTTTTTAACAGTGTCTGCCGGATCTCCCGGGCAAGTTTCACCGCCTCCCGGTTATCCCCGTGAATGCAGATGGTATCTACTTCAGCCTTAATAATACTACCATCTACCGCTTTTACCCAGCCTTCGGCTAAAGCCAAAGCTTGCGCTATAGCTTCTTCTTGCGACTTTTTTGCTCTTGCCTCACTTCTTGGAACTAACCGGCCATCGGGTAAGTAGCCCCGATCGGCAAACCCTTCCCGGATGACCGTAAGCCCCATCTCCCCGGAAATCTCGTAAAGCTTTCCGTAAGGCAAGGTCACAATAGCAACTTCCGGGTCAAAAAGCTTAACCGCCCTGGCCACCGCTTCGGCCACTTCAAGTTTTACCACTGCATCGTTATAAAGGGCTCCGTGAGGCTTTACGTGGGTAATTTTCACCCCTCCCGCCCGGGCAAAAGCCGAAAGAGCCCCAAGCTGATATAAAAGCATATTGGTTATTTCTTCTTTAGTGTAAGGAATGCTCCGGCGGCCAAACCCCCAGAGGTCCGGGTATCCGGGATGAGCTCCCAGGTTTACGCCATATTCCCGGGCAAGCTTACAGCATTCAGCCATAACCATAAAATCCCCAGCGTGAAAGCCTAAGGCTACATTTATACTGGAAACCAGGGGTAAGATGGCTTCATCTTCACCTATTTTAAAATTACCATAACTTTCTCCTATATCGGCATTTAAATCAATGTACTTCATGCTTCCCCTCCCAGCCGGAAGTATTCCTCAACGCTTATTGGATAAAACTCTATATACCCTCCGGGCTCTAATAAAAAGGGAGCCTGAGGGTTTTCCGGATTAAACAGTCGCAAAGGGGTTCTTCCGATAATTTGCCAGCCACCTGGAGAAGATAGCGGATAAATCCCCGTTTGCATCCCGGCAATTCCCACGGAACCCGCTTCTACCCGGGGCCTTGGCGAAACTTTACGGGGAGCAGCAATTCTGGGATCAAGACCTCCGAGATAAGGAAAGCCTGGCGTAAAGCCAAGCATGTAGATGTAATAGCGTTTTTTTGTATGGATAGCCACCACTTCCTCGGGCGTTAAGTTATTTATTCGGGCTACTTCCAAAAGGTCTGGACCAAACTCTCCCCCATAAACTACCGGTATCCGATACACTCGAGTAGTAGCAATGCTCAAATCCTCTTTTAAATCTTGAGTTAAGCTTTCCACCAAATTCTTTAGCTCCCCAAAACTAAGGCTTAAAGGCTCAAAATAAACCGCTAAAGCTCGATAGGTAGGCACCGTTTCAATGATTCCGGGTATTCCTTTTAACCTCTGGTCTAAAGTCATAACCTTTTGGTTTACTTCCAGGTTTATTTCCTTTTCAAAATAAACCCCAAGGCAACCTTCTCCTAAGGAGTAAATTTTAAGCATAGTTCCTCCTCTTAACTTAAAAGCTTTAAAAACTGGTCTTTAAAGCTAACCACACCAAAATATCCTACCACCAGAGCAACTATTACGCCAAAAACCGTAAGCCATACCGGATGGCGATAGTTTCCAAAAAGTTCTTTTTTCCGTAAAACCAAAAGCATTGCCGTTAACGTAACGGGTAAGATAAGTCCATTAAAGGCTCCAGCTAAAATTAAAAGCTTAACCGGTTTACCTATAGTCACAAATACCGCTAACGATAACAGTATAAAAACAATAATGGCTATATTGTAATTCTGCCGCACTTTTTTGCTGTAACTTTTTAAGAATGACATGGAGGTATAAGCAGACCCAATTACTGAAGTAATTGCCGCCGCCCACAGTACCAGGCCAAAAAGTTTATAACCCACAGTGCCAGCAGCTATTTTAAAAGCCGACGCCGGTGGGTTATTGGGATCTAAGGTGTGGCCCTTTGCCACTACCCCCAATACCGCAAGAAATAATAAAATCCGCATTAATCCCGCAATTATTATACCAGAAATGGAGCTTTTATTTACCTCCGGTAAATTTTCCTCCCCCACTATTCCAGCATCCAAAAGCCTATGCCCTCCGGCAAAGGTTATATAAC